>NZ_MRCC01000014.1 GCF_001904655.1 Chroogloeocystis siderophila 5.2 s.c.1
CCTCATCCAGATGCTCTCAAAACTGGATAAACTGTCCTTTTCTAAATGGGCTATTTACCTCGGATTTGCTATGACAAAGCGACGCAAGCATTTCCTAAAGAAGAATTGTACGGATTGACAAGCCAAATGCGTCGTGCCTGCGTTTCAATTCCTGCTAATATTGCGGAAGGATGTGGTAGGAAAGGAGAAGCAGAATTAGCTCGATTTTTGCAGATTTCTATAGGTTCAGCTAGTGAGCTTGAGTACTACCTATTTCTGTCTAGGGATCTTCGCTTATTGACAAGCCAAGAATACGAAGACTTAGCAAAAGCCCTGAACGCACTAAAGCGAATGTTAAATTCCTTTATCCAAAAGCTTATGTACTAAATATTTGCTAATTGCTAACAGCTAACCGCTAAAAAATGACAACTCCCTCTATTCAATGGTATCCAGGTCACATTGCTAAAGCTGAAAAGGCACTTAAAGAACAGCTAAGGCTTGTTGATGTTGTGCTGGAAGTTCGTGATGCGCGAATTCCTTTAGCGACGCATCATCCGCAGGTTAAAGAGTGGGTAGGGAATAAAATGCGGGTTTTAGTCTTGAACCGCGTTGACATGATTCAACCGCAAGCGCAGCGAATGTGGGCTCAGTGGTTTAGAGAACAAGGCGAAGAACCGTGTTTCACGAATGCGCGAAAGGGAGAAGGTGTTATTGCAATTGCCAAAGCCGCACAAGCTGCGGGAGTAGCAGTGAACCAAAGAAGACGCGATCGCGGAATGTTACCGCGCCCTGTACGGGCTGTTGTGATTGGTTTTCCGAATGTTGGTAAGTCAGCCCTGATTAATCGGTTATTGAAGCGTAAAGTCGTCGAAAGCGCGGCGCGTCCTGGTGTGACGCGACAGTTACGCTGGGTGCGCATTTCGGATCAACTAGAGTTATTAGATGCGCCTGGAGTGATTCCCGCAAAGTTGAACGATCAACAAGCTGCTTTTAAGTTAGCGATTTGCGATGATATTGGTGATGCATCATATGACAATCAACGTGTTGCAGCTACTTTAGTTGACTTGCTCAAGTCTTTGACTGCCACTGCACCAGAATTATTTCCCGAAGATCCCCTAAATCGCTACAAACTCGATCCTACTTTGTTTACTGGTGAAGCTTATATTCATACCTTGGCACATCAACGCTATCAAGGCGATGTCGAGCGCACTGCACGAGCGCTCTTGACAGATTTCCGTAAAGGTGCGTTAGGAGCAATTTCTTTAGAGTTACCACCAGCTTAGAACTTTTGGCTTTATTGCGGATAACTCTAAAAATCAATCAGCGGTTCAACTATCTCAACAATGTTACACGCTGATTTCCTTGTACCAAATCTATTTTGTACTACAACATAACCTACGAGAGTAATTCCCGCAACATTGCTAACTTCTCTGGCAAAACTTGGTAATAAATCCACGTCCCACGTCGCTCTCGTTTGAGCAAACCTGCCTCATACATTAGCTTGAGATGATGACTTACGGTTGGTTGCGAAAGTCCTAACGGCTCTGCTAATTCACAAGCACAAACCTCTCTAGATGGCTGCGCTGCAATTAAACTCAGCATTTGCAACCGCACAGGCTCGCTCAACACGCGAAAAATTGCTGCTAGATGAGTCGCCTCATCTACTGTAAGACGACCAGAGAGCAAGGGTGTACAGCAAGATGTAACTTTAGGTAACTTCATACTTTTTATATTGACACATATCGATATAAGCTGCAAAATATTGATATGCTTAAATATTGACATTAATCAATATAAAGAGAATCAAACTATGTCTCGCGTTCAATTGGCGCTTAATGTTCGTGATATTGATTCTGCTGTTGATTTCTACAGCAAACTTTTTGCCACCGAGCCAGCAAAACGCCGCCCAGGTTATGCTAACTTTGCGATCGCCGAGCCTCCCTTGAAACTGGTACTGATCGAAAACCCGAAAGCAGCGGGTAAGTTAAATCATCTGGGAATTGAGGTAGAGTCATCTGAACAAGTCAAACAAGCTAGCGATCGCCTTCAAAAAAGTGACCTATCTGTGACACCCGAACACCAGACTACTTGTTGCTACGCTTTGCAAGATAAAGTTTCGGTGAAAGATCCAGATGGTGCTAACTGGGAAGTCTATGTAGTTTTGGAAGATTCGGCAACTTTTGGTGTGTCTCAGAAAACTGAAGCTCCAGTTTGTTGCTCCTAGACTGCTTACGTAGTTTTGAGCGCGTCTTTGGATAGAATTGAGTACCACCGCTAAGCTTCAAATCAATGTTTCTAGGCAAAAAATAAGCTGTATTATACGATATGTATTGTAGAAACCTGTCTTCACAGGTTTTTTCTGTGTAACTGCATTTTTACGCGCTCAGACTTGAGTAAGGTTTAGCTTCCACTTATAGAAGTCTCCAATCCCTTCACTGCGGTTTATCCATCTAAACATTGCGGTTTCGCTGTAGCTTGCAAATATCAGTAAAGTTAATCGTAAATATAAAATGTCCCTACTTTGCCACTTTTTTGTCCCGCTTTTGTTACTTTCACTGAATTAATCTATCTAAAGTTTAGAGAACTTCTACAGGAGATACATAACCCAGAAGTTCTGAAGTAACAAGTACTAAATGAAAAGAGGCAATTCCGATGAACAATATTGTTGTTATGAAAAGCGATCGCGCTTTATCCGCCCGCCAAAAGCGTTGAAAGACAAATGGCAAATACTCAGGCGCAATTCCGATTCCATCATCTTCTACACGAACAACAATACATCGCTTTTGTTGCACTATAGAAATGATAACGCTGCTCCCTGTAATTGTGTATTTAATCGCATTATCTAAGGATTGCGCAGTTCGTGCGAAGCATCCGCCGTAAATTCTTTGAGTTCGCTGAAAACTTTTTTTGATCGGTTCTAAAGCTTGCTGCGTCAGCCAAACTGCACCAATTGCAATAAATATAAGCGCAATTGCTTTGCCAATTCCTAAACCAACGACCAACCGCGCGATCGCAATTTCTGTTTCTTTTGTCGATTCACTGGCACGGATATAGCCTTCTAACTCTAATCGTTGCTAATTATTCCCGACGGTTGAACTTTGACTATCTGAGTAAACTGCGATCATCAGCGTCCGAATTTGCCCTTGCTGTTGAATAATTTAATCAGTTCGTTTCAAAGGTAAAGTGGAAAATAGCTTACCTTTTCGCGCCAAAATCTGTCCATTTGCATCAAACCATTCCAAACTCTGATCGCGTTTAAAGAGTTCGCGCCAGGGTAAATCTTGATTAATACTTTGTAGCCCTTCGGTTTTAACGTCTTTCAAACTCGGTACAGCAGCTTGCGCTAGAGTGATTAGCTGATTGTTTAAGTGTTGCTCGTGACTGCGAGTCACAAATGCGTACACTGCCATACTGGATGTTCCAAGTACGGCTGCCATCACTGTCAAGTACGATAGCAAAAGGCGACACCGCAGGTATTGAAACATTTGTTTAGGGGTTCGATTTGAGTCGATAACCCAACCCGTAAACTGTTTCAATAAGATCATCAGACGCTCCTACTCCTTTCAATTTCTGTCGCAGACGCTTAATGTGCGCCTTAACTGTATCCTCACTCGGTGGTTCTTCAAAAGACCAAAGATTCTCTAATATCGTATTGCGGTTGAGTACACTACTACCTTGACGTAAGAAAAGTTCTAAAAGGCGGTACTCTTTTGGCGTAATTTTTAACGGTTGTTGCTTATAGGTAACTTCGCAAGTATTCGAGTCAAGACATAAACCTTCCCACTCTAAAGCAGGAGGCAAAGTTGCAGTACCTCGCCGTAGTAAAGCACGAATGCGCGCCATTAATTCTTGCAGTTTATAAGGCTTAAGTACATAGTCATCAGCACCTGCATCTAGCCCTCTTACTTGATCGAGCGTCGTGTTGCAGTTAACATCAATGTGGGCATTGAATAGCCCTGTATGCGTAGTTGTTGACAAAAACTGATCCCATCTATTTTGGGTAGCATGAGATCGAGGACGAGCAGATTGTACGTAAACGATTTAACAAAATCCCAGCCCATTTGACCGTCAGCCGCGATATCAACAACATAATGTTGGTCAGTGAGAGCTTCTGCAAGCGAATCTGCAATACGCTCGTCATCTTCAGCTAATAAAATTCTCATGTTAGATGATTAACTTGAGCCTCAGCTTTAATGTGCAAAATAGCAATGTAGCTAATGATTTTTTAGCAGCAACGGCACTAAATAGCAAATGGAGAGAAATAAGATTTATTTATATTAAAAATAAAATTCGGTCTTATTTCCTCGATAGGACCGAATTCTCAAATTACCCTAATTTCATAGAACCTGTTTCCAAAGTCAATGTAATTACTGTTAGGCGCTTAATTAAGCATCTCCTAACTCTACATTCACTAAATGTTTAAATTAATACGGGTTGATGAAATTTAGATGAGAATTAAATGAGGAAATTCTTACTTTTCAAGCAAACATAGAATCTTATCATGTGCAAACTCAAGGCAGAACGTTGCTTTCTATCACAGAATCTTTCACACGGCAAACCCCATCTCGGCTAATCCTTGGCGTAACCGGTTTGCTTCGACAGGATTTTGTACTTCGTGGAGTGCTATTGACTGTTTAAAAGCAGCCAAACTATCGTTTAGCTTACCAAGTTTGAGAAGGACAACGCCCAAATTTTGATACGCTTCGGCGTATTTTGGATTGAGCGAGATCGCTTGCTGATACTTGATGATCGCTTCATTCAACAATCCCATCGCTTTCAAAGTCATTCCCAAGTTGTAGTACCCTACGGCAAATTTAGGATCGATCTGCAACGCAATTTCATACGCCAATTTTGCGCCGTTGAGATCGCCTGTTGCTTGCTTTAAGTTCCCTAAATTGTTGTACGCACCAAGTTTGAGTAAAGGATAAATCGATAACCCGATGGCTGCTTGATAGTGCGCGATCGCTTTTTGTAGCTGTTGTAAGCGACTATAAGCAATTCCTAAGTGATAGTGCAGTTCATATAAAATTTGCGCATTTAAACCACTGCGTTTCAGCCCTTGTTCTAATAATTCAATTCCGCGATGCCAAGAACCCGTCTCGACGTACAATGCACCAAGTTTGCTACACACGTACGGATCGTTCGGGTGCGTGCTAAAAAAGCCTTCCATTGCGGTTTGGGCTTGGGTAAACTTATCTTTTTGCGCGATCGCACCGCGTTGATATCCTTCGTGCAAAATTGCCACATTAGGTAAATAACCAACTTGCCATTGAGGTTCTTTGCTCATAATCCGAGCTACGCTATCATCGACTAATGCGTGATACGGGCGCGAAAAGCAAAGATTTGGGTGACGCCGAAATAAGCGTGAAACTTGCGAGTAAGGCGATTGCGCTGCGCCGACTTCTTGTCGCAATAAATTAATCAGCAAGAAGCGATCGTGTTGTATTGCTTGCTTCAGTGACGGAACAATTTCTGGAACTAAGACTTCATCTGCGTCTAACACCAAAACCCAATCCGTGCGGACATACTTTAAAGACTCATTACGTGCTTTAGCAAAGTCATTACACCACTCAAATGTATAAACCTTTGCACCAAATTTTTGAGCAATATCAGGTGTGCGATCGCTTGAACCTGTATCTAGAACAACAATTTCATCAACTAAACCCTGAACACTTCTCAGACACTGCGCTAGTGTTTGTTCTTCATTTTTCACAATCATGCACAAACTAAGTTGCATTTTCCCCGCACCCTACACATAGCAAGTGTGGCAATATTAACTTATCTTGACGCCTGCAGTGAGTAATCCCATTTCACTTTAAAGTTGCGACATCTGGGTAGCAGAGGAAGCAGAGAGAGAAATTAACTGTAGTTCTTATTTAGTGAAATGGTATAACTGTTAACGAGATAACAGTTATTAACTTACGTATAAACTTATGTCTACTAGCAAAAAAAAAGCTCCCTTGTCAGTTAATAACTAAAAAGGAGCCTTTAAATCGATTAATTACCTGTTACCACACACCGCAAGCAAGACATCCATGCATAAGTTTTAACTTTATTCAAAGCGCGGTATAACTACACTCTAATTAAAGACTAGGTGGTAACAATACTCTATCAATCGCGTGAATAACGCCATTGCTAGCTTGAATGTCTGGCTGAACAACTCTCGCATCATTTACTGTTACTCCACTTGCAGAAGTTTTAACATTAACTGCTTCACCTTCAACAGTTTTCACTTCCCCAGGCTGGAGTTCATTTGATTGAACGCGTGCGGGAACTACGTGGTAGGTTAAAATTTGTACTAAGAGTTGCCGATTTTCTGGTCTTAACAATTCCTGAAGCGCATCTTGTGGTAAAGCAGCAAAAGCTTCATCTGTAGGCGCAAAAACAGTAAACGGTCCTGTTCCTGACAAAGTTTCAGTCAAACCTGCGGCTTGTAATGCTGCTGTCAGTGTTTTGAAAGAACTATTTGCTGCGGCTAAAGCTACTATGTTGTTAGCCGCTCCTGGGGCTTCCCCTTGTGGAGGGGTCGTGGGTGCTGTAGGCGGTGTTACTGGTGCTGTAGGCGGTGCGGGTGCAACAGGAGGAGTAGCGCCTGGGGTTGTACCAGGAGTTCGGTTATAGGGAGGCTCATTAAAGATACTCGGTCTAGGGTTGAGAACGCCTTGGCTTTGTGCAACTATCGGAAAGTTCGCTGCGATACTAACGCCAACAATTCCTAGTAAGCTAGCTAACCTTTTAAGTGGAGTGCTGTGAATGTGCATTTTCGTCATGAGTCTTATTCTCAATTTTTAAGTTTTATAACATTAAACTCCAAATCTACAAAGTTTTTACCACACTATGACGCAAATCTTTCTTAAGAAAGATTCAAGTTATTAAAGTCAAATGATCACCTACATAACCATAGAGATGCACCAGACGTTTATAACTAGTACCTGTGGTATCGCCCGAAAGCAGCAGCTTGATATTGGCTTTGGCGTCAGTAACATCCAGATTCAGTACTGTGTAGCTTTGACAAATAATATCAGCGTCTGCTTAAATCCTTGTTTTTTTACTAAACAAGTCACAATTCAATTAAGTTATCTATACTACAAATTTATTGCCAGATACTCAAACAAACATTTTTCGAAAATTTCTCATGAAGTTTGTAAAAAATTAATAATTGCTACACCAAATTTTTATATGACTTTACAAAGTTTTGAAGCTCGTGTCTAAAGGAGTTTAAGCAAGCATAAAAGTACTAAATTTAGTTATGTTGGTACGCTTGATTAAAGAATAACGCACAACAAAAATTCTAACACCTTAGATTCTTACTTGCGATAGAGGCTAGCAGGATGTTGCAATTGATACTCTAATTTGTGAAAGGAAGAGAAAAAGCTAAGGTTAGGAGGATTTAAAAATGGAATTTCTAGCATGGATTGTTCTAGGTTTAATAGCAGGCGCGATCGCAAAAGCTATCTATCCTGGTCACCAAGGAGGCGGTATCCTAGCAACAATCATTTTAGGTATCTTGGGTGCATTAGTCGGGGGTTGGCTAGGTGGTGCCTTGTTTCCTGGAGCAGTAGGGGCAGCAGGAGCAGCAACAGGCGCGCTAAGTATACCCAGTATTCTTTTTGCGATTTTGGGTGCAATTATCCTTCTCTTCATCTGGGGATTGATCACTCGTCGTACTGCATAGATAGGCAATATAGTAAGCTTCACAAACGACAAAATTTTTGCTCCCCTGGTCGATACGAGGGGAGTTTCAATATATCTAAAGTAGTTGAAAAAGTCTCAAAAAACCAATAAAAATTGTTCTGCTATTTAGCGCGCACTAATAAAAAAATTCCCCTGAAACTAGAAATAAATACTAGAAAGCTCAGACTTGATACATAGGCTCAATTGAAAAATTCCTTCAGCAACTATTCTTCTAATAACTAAATACTTATAATGTTAGGTGTTTTATTGAAAAAAAACGGAGTGGCAGCAAAATGTTAGAACTCTACCAATTTGAACTATCACAATATTCAGAAAAAGTTCGCTTAATATTAGATTTTAAAGGATTAGCTTATCGCAAAATCGAGGTCACTCCTGGAGTAGGACAGCTAGAGCTTTTTCGGTTGACGGGTCAAAGACAAGTTCCCGTACTCAAGGATGGTAATCAATACATTGCTGATTCTACACAAATCGCTAAATATCTCGAACGCAAGTATCCTGATCGCCCAATTATTCCATCCGATCCAAAACAACGCGCAATGTGTTGGCTGATTGAAGAATGGGCAGACGAATCAATCGGTATCAAAAGCCGTAAAGCATTATTCGGAGCACTCACTAAAAGTGAAAGTTACCGTAAGTCACTGTTACCAATGGCAACTCCTGATGTAGTAAAAACACTGATAGGAGTTGTTCCTAATGATGTTCTAAAAGTACTAGGTTTTAGTGTGGGATATGGACCAGACGTTGTTAAATCCGCTGAAGAGGATTTAAAACAAGATTTAGAAGCACTTTGCTTGTTACTTGCAGAGAATCCCTACTTAGTTGGGGATCAACCAACGCTCGCTGATTTAGCTGTTGCAGGTTTGGCAATGTTACTCAAGTTCCCTGACGGACCTTATCTAGAATTACCAGCGACACTAAAAGGGAAAGGAATTCCTGGTTTAGGCGACAATATCGCGTATCAACCATTTTTTGAATGGCGCGATCGCCTGTATGCACAGTATCGTAAACCACTAACAGGAGTCAGTACAGTTGGTTCTACACCAACATCCATTCAAATCGACTAACTGAATTAAAAGATTGGAGATCAGGGGTCAGAGGTTAGGGAAAGACAAAAGTTTTTGCGGGAGGCATATTAAAGGTTTATCAAGTAGGAATTTCGCTGACCCCCGACCGCTGACCTCTTGAATAAATTGGTAGCCAGAAAGAAAAATCCGACGTAATATAAGGCTGCATAGGAATCGCAGGAAATGCTATGAATTCGGGACAGCCGTTAGGGTCAGTCACACACGGGTCACTCAGCCAGGGGTTAGAAGTGAGATTGCATCCGGATGTTTCTGTAGAAGATATGCGGGTAGGAAAATTCCTCATTGTCGAAGGCGTGCGATCGCGTTTCTTTTGTATGCTTACCGACGTCGCGCTTTCGACTTCTAGCCACCGCATAGTTGCTAATCCTCCTAGCCCTAATGACGATTTCTTACGAGATGTGCTAGCCGGAAGTGGAACCTATGGCACGATTAACCTCACGCCGATGTTGATGTTTACACCGGAAACCTTAGAGGAGCAAGGCAGTGCCTTGCCCATAGAGGTGAGAAACCAGCGATTGAACGTTACCAATGGCAGTTCATTAGCCTCGTTTCAGCCGCAGAGTAGTAGTAATATGGAACTCTTGCCGGTAAAGACGATTCCGAGTCACTTTAGTCAAGTTTATGAAGCTTCAGAACGTGATTTTCGCGCAGTGTTTGGCTGGGAAGACGATCCGCACCGCCGAAACTTTGCGATCGGTCAGCCATTAGATATGGATGTGCCAATTTGTCTTGACTTGGATCGTTTTGTCGAACGCAGTAACGGTGTCTTTGGCAAATCTGGTACGGGAAAATCATTTTTAACTCGCCTGCTATTATCTGGAATTATTCGCAAACGCGCAGCAGTCAACTTAATTTTTGATATGCACTCTGAATATGGCTGGGAAGCTGTATCGGAAGGAAAACAATTTAGCACTGTCAAAGGCTTGCGTCAGTTATTTCCTGGGCAAGTGCAAATGTACACCCTCGACCCTGAATCAACAAAACGGCGTGGGGTACGCGACGCCCAAGAACTGTATTTAAGTTACGACCAAATAGAAATTGAAGATATTCGCTTAGTCGGACAAGAATTAAATCTATCAGAAGCAAGTTTAGACAACGCCAATATTCTCTTTAGTGAATTTGGCAAATCCTGGATTCTTCGGTTGTTAAATATGACCAACGAAGAAATTCAGATGTTTTGCGATGAAAAGCGGGGTCACAAAGGTTCACTCCTCGCATTGCAACGTAAACTGATGCGCCTAGAAAATCTCAAGTATATGCGATCTGCGTGTCCGCACAACTATGTCGATCAAATATTACAGTCGCTTGAAGCAGGTAAACACGTTGTTGTCGAGTTCGGCTCGCAATCGGATATGCTTTCTTATATGCTCGTCACGAATATGATTACACGGCGTATTCACCGCGCGTATGTCCGTAAGGCTGAGAAATTTTTACAATCCAAAAATGCCAGCGATCGCCCAACGCCTTTGGTAATCACCATCGAAGAAGCCCACCGCTTTCTCGATCCTAGTGTTGTCGGACAAACGATTTTTGGAACAATTGCCCGAGAAATGCGCAAATACTTTGTTACCCTGCTTGTAGTAGATCAGCGCCCATCGGGAATTGATAATGAAGTTATGTCGCAAATCGGTACTAGAATCACCGCACTCCTCAACGACGAAAAAGACATTGATGCGATCTTCACAGGAGTTTCTGGCGCACAAAGTTTGCGGTCAGTTCTCGCCAAATTAGATTCTAAACAACAAGCTTTGATTCTTGGTCATGCCGTTCCTATGCCTGTCGTTGTGCGCACGCGCCCTTATGATACTCAATTCTACGCAGAAATCGGCGATGTTGCTTGGGAAGAAAAATCTGATTCAGAAGTCTTCGCAGCGGCTGAATTAGCTAAAGCCGATTTAGGCTTTTAAATACAGCAGTGAGAGGTAAGGCAGTGCCGCCTGTACTGATAGGTTCCAATGCGGAATACACGCCATCTTCACCGTAGTATCAGTACGGTTATCTCGCTACTGATGAACGCCTATTTCCGCGTTGGCTAAGTCATCATAATAAGAGTTAGAATATTTGTTTTGCTTTAAGTGCCTATCGCCCTTTACTCTTGTTGAGATTTATCATACAATTAAAAACAAAGTCATTACGACTTCAAGTTGATGGGATGTAGTAAATTGATTTTTTAACTAAAGTGCCAAGCGAGCGTGGCACTACAGTAACAAGCCCAGCCGCGCTGGGAAACTTCCCTCAAGGAGCATCGTCTCTACATCTTCTGTAGGATGCTTATCCACCAAGATTTAGCTAATGTTCCTGATATAAAGTTTGCGATTGCTTTCCCCATCTGCCCCAGCTAAAAAGTATCTGTTTTGTTTACGGAGTTGACGACGCACCAATGCCCACTGTTAACACCCCAACCGAAGAAACCACCAACACCCGCTTCACGGCTGATATGGTGCGCACTTATCTGCGCGAGATCGGTCGTGTCCCACTGCTAACTCGTGAGCAAGAAATTATCTATGGCAAGCAGGTACAGCAGATGATGTCTGTGCTAGACGCCAAAGAAGCTTTAGCAAAGAAATTGCACCGCGAACCAACCGTACAAGAGTGGGCTTCACACGTGAAAATGTCTGAAGCTGATTTGCACGACACAGTGCGGCGGGGACAACGCGCTAAGCAAAAGATGATCGAAGCAAACTTGCGTTTAGTGGTAGCTATTGCCAAGAAGTACCAAAAGCGTAATATGGAATTCCTGGATTTGATTCAGGAAGGAACGATGGGACTTGAACGCGGTGTCGAGAAGTTCGATCCTACACGTGGTTATAAGTTTTCCACGTATGCATATTGGTGGATTCGCCAAGCGATTACGCGTGCGATCGCCCAACAAGCCCGCACCATTCGTCTACCTATCCATATCACTGAAAAGCTGAACAAAATCAAGAAGATTCAGCGCGAACTTGCACAGCGCTTAGGTCGTAGTCCTAGCCCAGCCGAGATCGCAACCGAGTTAGAACTCGAACCTAGCCAAATTCGCGAGTACTTGAACCTGGCGCGTCAGCCAGTATCTCTCGATGTTCGTGTTGGCGATAACCAAGATACTGAGTTACAAGATTTGCTTGAAGATGAAGGACCATCTCCAGAGCATTACATGACTCAAGAGTCGTTACGTCAAGACCTCGACCATCTGATGGCAGAACTGACCCCACAACAGCGCGAAGTGTTAAACCTGCGATTTGGATTAGAAGACGGTAATGAGCTTTCTTTAGCCAAAGTAGGCGAACGTCTCAATCTTAGCCGCGAGCGAGTTCGACAACTAGAGCATCAAGCGTTAGCCCACTTGCGCCGCCGCAGAGCAAACGTACAAGAGTATATTGCTAGTTAATTGGCCAATATCCTCATGTACCTGCGGTGTATCCACAAGTCTGGCTTAAGTTTGAGCGTAGAGAAGCCCCCCAAGTTTCCCACTTGTGGGGACTTTGTTTTTGGAAGCTCTTTTTGTAGCAACTTTATAGTTCTATATGACTTACGCAATCTGAGCGTTTTAATCAGAACCAAGACTTGGGGGCTTCCCCCAAACCCTCTCCAAAAAAGCGGCTACTCATAAAGCAGCGATTGTTCAGGGTAGCTGTTGCGTAAGTCCTGTCCTAGTCAACATTAGGATGATTATAGAAGCTCATAATGATTTCCCTGACAAGAGTTTAACCCTGACTCCTGCTATGAAGTGAAACGGTATCAAAGGTATTGTTTTAATTGTTGGGCTAATGAATTCGTATGTCTTTAGCGAGTTGGCTCCAACCTAACGTGGCATCTCGACAGTGATTAGCAGGATCAAGCGCTTTGAATAGCGTAATGCAGTGAGGGTACTTTTGCGGCGTATATCGATACGCTGCTTGGCTATTGGCATAAAAGATCTGCAACATAGGCGCGATCGCGGACTCATCGACTAAGCGTAATTGCGACTCTTCCGGTATTAAATTAGCAATAGCTAACCATTGCCAGCGAGAAACTAATTCTGCTGTTGGCGCTTGCTATTTGCGTGTTGAGGTGCTTTCAGCCGTTGAGAATTAAGGACGATCGCAGTATAGTCTAGCAAAAACGGCAGCGTAGACCAGAGCACTGTTTTGAGCAAAACCTTGAGGCTATGACCAGGCGAAGGTTGATTCGCAGTAATTGGCGCTGGAGCATCAAAAATTGCCAAAAGTGCGACTTCTTGCCCTGCTTGCGTTAGTTGTTGCGCCATATCAAACGCAACAAGTCCCCCAAACGACCAACCACCCAAGTAATAGGAACCATGCGGCTGCACAGTTTGAATTGCTTGGATGTAATACGCTGCCATTGCTTCAATCTGTTTCAAAGGCGGTTGTTTGCCATCCAATCCCAGAGGTTGAAGTCCGTAGAAACTGCGATCGCTTCCTAGGTAATGTGCCAATTCTAGATAAAGATCGGATGAACGCAGAAAAAAGGTTGTTTGTGACCTCCAAGCGTTAAGGGAACTAACGGCGACCAAACTTCTGTAGCCTGCTTTAGAGATGGAGGATTTTGAATAACCGATTTGTCACTTGTTAACGATGATCGCAAGCGAATGTGTGCTGCGCGATCAAGCCGGACTAATGGCGAAACGTGTTGTGGTGCCGTGTTGCGCAATTTATCAATGACTACAGCCAGTTGCGCGATCGTTGGTGCTGCAAACACGCTGCGTAAAGGCAGTTTTAAACATATCACGCACGCGCGAGACAAGTTGTGTCGCTAGTAACGAATGTCCACCCAACTCAAAAAAATTGTCGTGAACACTCACGTGCTTAAGTCGTAATTCCTCCCAAATGTCGGCTAGCATAGATTCTGTATGCGATCGCTGGGCAAGCGTTGGCTTTGATGTCTGAGGTGCCTCTGGAAGCGGTAAAGCACGGCGGTCGATTTTACCTGTAGCCATTGGAACAAAGGATTCTACAGGTACAAGCACCGAAGGTATCATGTAGTCGGGTAAAGTTTGCCCTAAGTATTCGCGTAGCTACGGAACGAGTTGACGTGCAAACTGAGCTTGTAGCGGATTGTTTGTGTAATTCTTCCAAGCTTGATTCGCTTGCTACTGAGCGATCAGTAAATCAACTTCTTGACGTTTTTGTCGAATCAATACAACATCATAGCCACCCGTTTGTGTTTGTTTAGACCACGCAATTTCTACACCGTACGGCAGTACAGATTCTAAATCCCACCAATCTTGGGGATCAATCGCCAATTCTGTGGAGTCCAACGCTTCGCGCATTCGTTCAACAGTTTTTGGCGAGGTTTGATGAAATAGCCAATCGACGGTTTTGACTGCGGCGTTTACTCGACTGTTAGTAACGTTGGTTATACCAAAAATTTCTGGTTCAGCCTCTAGTAAATGATGTTGAACATCAGCAACGCTGAGTGGCTGCTGCTTCCAATCTCTCCATGCGATCAAAGTTGTCGTCGCAGTTTCGTCCATGTAGAGCAACACGTTGTAGTGAAATTGTGTCATTCCTGTTGCTTCACACCAACAAGGATGTTGTTTTAACCTATTAAGCAGAGTTAACTGGTTAAGGTTACTATCTGAATAGTCATCAACCTTTAGTCCATTAAACTGCAAGCTTACCATCAAATAGGCACTTTCTACGACTTCCCGCCACCGTTCAATTTGCTTATAGTGAGTCATCCGAAAATCTGCCCAACCTAAGTAATTTTTGCAGTGCTTGAAGCCATACTCTATCCAGGTTCTCAAACCATATAAATTGCCGATTTCTTTGTCTAGAGACTGGGGCAGTAGTTCAACTGGGTCAGTTGTAATTGTCCAGTAACGCCAGTCACGTCGTTTACCAAATATGATTTCTTGTAGATAGCGCACCTCACTCTTTCCATTGGAAAAGATGCGGTCGAAAGCTTTCCACCGATTGGTTCTTACACGTTGCTCCTTGGGCATTAACACGCCATGATTCGAGCGAATTGCTACAATCCAGGGATACTCCAGTTCGTCTAATGAACGGATGAAGGGATGGCTCTCTCCATAAAGACTGTCTGCTAAAACTAGCCCAAATTTAAAACCAAAAGCCTTTAATTCTCGGATAATTTGTTTAGCTAACTGGAATTTTAGTTTGATAAATATCTCCCGGAAGAAGTCTTTTTTGAGGCTTAAAGATTTTAAACATCAAGGGAAAAGTCATTGCTGCGCTGCGTGAATACGTTACATTTCATCGTGAAATCAGGGAGAACGTTGAATATAAAGATCGAGTTTATGATTATTTAACTTATTGTGAAAAACATAGAAAAAAAGATTTATTGGATGTGTTATTTAAAAAAAGAGAAATAAACTTTAATTCTATAAAGAGGACAATTAGGGAAACTCTATCGGTCTCTCGTCACAAAAAAACGAGGGGATAAATTGAGAGAATCAAAATTAGAAGATGAAAGAAATATTGGCATACTGCGTAATACTGCAAGTCCTGAAACTTTGAAGAATGTTGAGCTAAAAATTATACAACATGAGTTAAAACCAATTCAATACAAAGAAAAGCTTGATGATGTTTTTATGTATTTCCTCTCACTTTTTATTGTTGTTACATTTTTAACAGCATTTGAAATAGATGTAACAGAACTTAATACAAATTTAATTTACGGAATGTTCAACACTCTGACAGCAATGATAGGGCTAGTATTATTAGTAATCAAGATTTATACTCATTTGATATTTCGATATCAGCATAGAGAAATTGATAAGCGTATATACCTTGTGCAGAGAGCACAGATGAAACAACCTTCAAATGATCAAGCAAAGCATGATCAATAGTCAACCAATGATCAAAAAAAGCCGAGTCTGATGTCGCAACTTAAAAATATTAGAATTGATGAACCAGACGACTTTGCTGCAAATTTAGATTTATACTTGAGCGGCGAAAAGCGTGTCGAATAGAATATTTGTTGACAGTGGGTTTATTATTGCATTAGTTAATTACATAGATCAATACCATCAAGAAGCATGAAAATTAGCAGACAGATTTGAAAGTTCTCCTATACTTACAACTGATGCTGTATTATTAGAAATAGTAATGCTCTTGTACTTAATTACAGGCAACAAGCATCTGAAATTATTGATAAATTTTTAGCTTCCGAAGAAGTAACACTTGTTAATCTTAACCAAAACTTATTTAAACAAGTTTTAAAATTGTACAAAATGTATCAAGATAAGGAATAGAGTTTAGTTGATTGTGTCTCTTTTGTAGTCATGCGGGAAGCCAGTGTAAATCAAGTGTTAACTTTTGACCGACATTTTGCACAAGCAGGTTTTCAAGTGTTGAGTATATGAACTATGAGGCGGGCAAAAAGCCCACCTTGTCACTTATTGAATCACGCCAGAATGACCAGGGATATCTCCCATCGGTTCAAATCTTCCACCTAAGTATTTTGCCAAAAACTCCTCCGCTATAGCATAAAAGTGTAAGCGGTTTTCGGGACGTGCAAAGCCGTGTCCTTCATCGGTGTAAAGCGCATATTCTACAGGTTTACCTGCTTTCTTTACAGCTTCGACAATTTGATCGCTTTCGGCTTGTTTAACGCGCGGATCGTTCGCACCTTGGGCAATCAGTAGCGGTTTTTCGATGCGGTCAGCGTAAAATAAAGGCGATCGCGACTTTAAAAATTCCTGTTCGGTTTCCAAGTTACCAATACGATGCGCTTCCATTGCTCTTAATGGTTCCCAATATTGGGGAATACTCTCCATCATCGTAATTAAATTACTTGGACCCACAATATCTACACCCGCAGCAAAGACATCAGGGGTAAACGTTAACCCCACTAGAGTTGCATAACCGCCATACGAACCACCCATAATTGCAATCTTTTGCGGGTCAGAAATTCCTTTTTCGACTAGCCAATTTACCGCATCGATTAAATCATCGTGCATTTTTGCACCCCATTCGCGATTACCCGCGTTGAGGAAGTTTTTACCATAACCTGTAGAACCTCGGAAATTAACTTGCAACACCGCATAGCCACGATTTGCTAGCCATTGCACTTCCGGATCGTAACCCCAAGTATCCCGCGCCCAAGGACCACCGTGAACTAACAGTACCGTTGGTAAATTCTTTGCTTCGATTCCTATAGGAGTTGTTAAATAGCCATGAATTGTTAGCCCATCGCGTGCAGTATAAGAAACAGGTTGCATCGACGCAAGTTGCAAGCCTTCTAGTTTCGGCTGGTTGCTGAAGAGTAAAGTGCTATTTTTCGATTCGCGATCGTAAGTGTAGTAATAAACGGGACCATCATCAGTGAGGTAAGATACTAACCATGTTTTATCGGCTAAGTCGCGGCTACTGATACCAAATTCACCGTGACGTACTTGCGAAATTGCGGCAAAATCAGGTGCAATACTTTGATCGAGAATTTGCCACTCTTCTTTGTCTTTGTAGAAAGAAACAGCTTGAATCCGCCGCGAAAGCGGTTGCACAAGCACACCATCAACGTCATATTGAGAATCTTCAGCAATGACTGTTTCTTCACGAGTCGCTAAATTTAGGGCAATAAGTCGCTGTGTATTTGCTTCGTGGCTAGCAATGAGATACAGTGTTTGACCATCATTAGAAAATAATACTGGCGCACCTTCGTCATCAGGTCCCCAGTGGCGTAACAATTGCCAATCTTGATCTAGGGTTTCTCGATACAAAAGATCTGAACCACCATCTGGGGTAGTTGCGATCGCCGCTTTGATCTGAAACTGTGCATCAGCTAACCAGCCAACGATATTTCCTGGATTCTCGGTATCAAACTCCACTGCACCATTTTTCAAATTAACTCGATAGACATCGTGTTTACGCAAATCTTGTAAATTCAACCCAACTAAAATTTCATTGGGAAAATTCGGATCAAGCCCTACGGGTTGTGCTTGAATTCCTTGAAAGGGCGTTAAATCACGGACGATCTGTGTTGTGATATTAACCGAATACAAGTGCCAGTTTTCATCGCCATCGGTATCTTGCAGGTAAATTAACTGTTCACCTTCATACGTCCAAAAATAGACGCGGATACCACGTTTTTTATCGTCGGTGAGTTTGCGATCGTCTTCTTGTCCTACTGTACGCAACCATACTTGTAAAACGTTCTTCTCATCCGGTGCAATATATGCTAAATATTTCCCATCAGGCGATAACTGCGGACGCGCCCGTTCAGGATTACCAAAAAGAATATCACGCGGAATCAGCGGTGGTAGCTTGGATAATTCTACTTCTGTTACAGTTTGCATTGTGAGATACTTGCGTATTATGTTGCTTTTTCTACAGTAGATGAAAGCTCCTCGCAGTTGCATCGTATTTGCTAAAGTGCAAGTAGAGTAATAACACTACTTGCAGTCCACATCATATTTACAGCAAGAGGGAACTATGGAAGCTTTAGTAAAACAAAAGTGTACTGCGTGTCATAAAGATGCACCCCGCGTTACAGATGCAGAAATTGCCGAACTCAAACCACAAATTCCTGACTGGAATATTGTTGAAGTAGATGGAGAAGCGCGTTTAGAACGTACTTACAAGTTTCGCGATTTTCAAGCTGCACTCGATTTTACTAACCGCGTTGGTGCAATTGCAGAAGAAGAAGGACATCATCCCGCATTACTG
Organism: Chroogloeocystis siderophila 5.2 s.c.1; assembly: GCF_001904655.1. Classification (NCBI taxonomy): domain Bacteria; kingdom Bacillati; phylum Cyanobacteriota; class Cyanophyceae; order Chroococcidiopsidales; family Chroococcidiopsidaceae; genus Chroogloeocystis; species Chroogloeocystis siderophila. The sequence continues at coordinate 18,365 of NZ_MRCC01000014.1, forward strand.
ACTGAATGGGGTAAAGTAAAAGTCAGTTGGTGGACTCATGCAATTTCTGGGTTACACCGTAATGATTTCATTATGGCAGCAAAAACCGATCAAATTGCAGCAGGTTGATTGCGTGAAGTTAGAGGATGAGTGATAGTGTAGCAATCTTAAATCATTGGTGAAAATCTCTCTTTATTCTTCTCTCTGTGTCTACGGACACTTTGACGCTAGTTGCTACAACGGGGGAAACCCCCGCACCTTTCATGTGTCCTCCTTTGCGTCTGGAGTGGTTCGTTGAAAAGTATAGGTAATGGTTGATGTTTGGTTGCTGGTAGAAGCGATCGCTCAATTATTGCTAATATTTTTCATTGATCTAGCGACGTAGTACCTGCAATGACACTCATCCTTTCCCTGACTGAGTTGCTTGAACTGTATGAACAACACGCTCAAAGTCACACGCATGATGTCTTAATTGATGAGTTTGAGTCGTTGTATAAATTACCTGAATGTTTGGGTGATGGATATCAACGTGAGATCAATATTGCCCCAGGAGTTGGATTAGTCATCTTCAATAACAAGTACGCTGATAATGTGGTACTTAAAGTTCCCGTACATGACCATTTGGTACAATTTTCCGTACTCTCATCAGGGTTGATTCATCACGACGAAGTTTATCCAGTTTTGGGTGGAAAATGCACGTATTTATCTGGGAGTGGTGTATCACCTGCTTATGTTGCAAGATACCAAAAGTCACAAAACATTCTAGGTGTAAGTATTGAGCTTGAGCCTGAGTTGCTACAACAATTTCTTGTAAGTGGGCATTCTTGCTTGGAATTTTTAATAAAAAACAATGATTGGAAGGAATCATTTTTTCCAGATGTTACACCAGCAATGCAAGTTGTGGTGCAGCAAATTCTTAATTGTCCCTATCAAGGGGTTACAAAGCGATTGTATCTTCAAGGAAAAGTGTTTGAATTACTGGCAATGCAGTTAAACCCAATTTTGGCAGAATGGGGTCAACTTCAGCCTTCACCTCGGCTTAAACCAGACACTATTGAGAGACTGTATCACGCAAGAGATATTTTAACAAGACAGCTAGAAAATCCCCCTTCGTTGTTAGAACTAGCGCAGCAAGTAGGAGTGAGCGATCGCACTCTCCGCCGTGGCTTCCAAAAATTGTTTGGGACAACGGTATTTGGTTACTTGACGCATCAAAGGATGAAAAGATCCGAACAGCTTTTACTTGATGGCGATCGCACCATAGCCGAGGTTGCAAATATGGTAGGTTATTGTCATTTAGGACATTTTGCTGCTGCCTTTAAGCGCCATTTTGGTATCACTCCGAGTGAATTAACAAGTAGACGGACGCTTCGTGGGTTACAAGGCGATTAACAGCAAGCAGTCACGATTGTGTGACGCAAGTCCGTTTCGGGATCTCAATTGCCGTTTGCGGATAGACGCTTTCCCACACTAAGCCTTATTGTCTGTTAAGAATCATTTTCAACTAAGCGTGTGGGCTGATGTGGAAGGAGTTGTTATGACTGGGCGTTTTTGTGGCGTGCAAGTTATTTTGTGGTCGATTGTGGTATCGAGTTGCATTCCCGATGTTATAAATTTATCGCCTGCATGGGCAGAACAATTAGAAACGGCTCAAACGCATCAACGCAAGTATCCTGCGACTACGGTTGATGAATGGATGACGCAAATTGCCCAAGCCATTACCCAAATTAATCGAGTCGAAGTCAACGCCACAGCGACAGGATTAGAAATTGTATTACAAACCGCCGCAGGTGAAATTACAGTTCCAACAACAACTATTGTAGGCAACGATGTGATCGCAGATATTCCGAATACTGTGCTAGCATTGCCAGAGGGCGATCAGTTTCAACAAGTAAATCCCAGCGAAGGCATTGAAACAGTAAGCGTTTTCAACATACCAAATAACGGCGTTCGGGTTGTGATTACAGGAATTGATGCACCACCTACAGCAGCGATCGCAACCAAACCACAAAGCTTGATAATAAGTGTAACTCCAGAAGCTGAGGAAGACACAATAGAAATAGTTGTTACAGGCGAACAAGACGAAGGTTATAACCCCTCTAGTGCAGCTACTGCGACACGAACTAATACCCCATTGCGCGACGTTCCAGCCTCGATTCAAGTGATTTCGCAACAAGTGATTGAAGATCAAGGTAGGCTTCGCTTATCAGATGCAGTCAGAAATAATGCACCAGGAGTAACAACCTCAAACAGCTATGCAGGGACAGGACAAGGCGAATTTATTATTCGGGGATTTCGACAAAATTCTAACTTTAGAAACGGTTTTCGCGATGGTCAGTTTGGCTTTATCGCAGATTTGTCTAATATTGAACAAATCGAGGTATTACGAGGTCCCGCTTCGGTCTTATTTGGGCAAGTACAGCCTGGTGGTATTGTTAACATCGTAACCAAACAACCGCTAAGTGAACCGACTTACACGGTTGGTTTCACAGGCGGACAGTTCAACTTTTATCGCCCAGAAATTGACTTTTCTGCACCTTTAACCGACGATGAAAGTTTACGCTATCGCCTCAATGTAGCGTATCAAAATGCAGGCAGTTTTCGCGATTTTGTCAACGAAGAACGTTTATTCATTGCACCCGTTTTGCAATGGGATATGAGCGAAGATACAACTTTAACACTCGATTTTTCCTACTTGTACAACGACCCAGTGTTTGATCGCGGTGTGGTTGCGCTTAATGATGGTTCTTTACCGTTACCAATAAATCGCTTTTTAGGCTATCCGTCGTTAGATGATTATTATGAAACGCAATCTCGCGCAAGCTATCGACTTGAGCATCGCTTTAGCGAAAACTGGCAAATTCGCAATGCGTTTTTCTTAACTTCAATTTTGCAGACGGGATTACGTGCTGATATTGGTGGTGCGTTAGTTGATGATCGCTTTCTCCCCAGAGATTATATAGATAGTGAATATCTCAACGAAAATTTTGGCTTGCAAACTGACTTGATTGGTCGTTTCACAACAGGTTCAATTGAACATCAACTCTTAATAGGTATCGATCTCAATCGCATCACCGATCAATATGAAGATCGTTTCGCCCCTTTACCACCAATTGATATTTTCGATCCAAATTACGATGTTGCTGTCCCAGAAGCTTTTGAACCTGGTTATTTCCAAACCATTTTCACCGATAACCTCGGACTTTATGTGCAAGATCAAATTAGCGTACTGGAAAACTTAAAATTGCTCATAGGTGGAAGACTAGATTTTGTATGGCAAGATCAAAATTTGTTTGGTGAAGAATCAACGCAATCGGATACCGCATTTAGCCCGCGTATTGGTGTTGTTTATCAACCGATTGAGCCAATTTCGCTTTATGCTAGTTTCAGCCAATCTTTCTTTCCGGTAGTAGGGCGATCGCGAACTAACACTGCATTTGAACCCGAACGCGGTACACAATACGAAATTGGTATTAAAGCTGAGATTAACGATAATTTATCTGCTACACTCGCCGCTTTTGATATTACCAAACGCAACGTCCTAACGAGCGATCCTATTGATTCAAATTTCTCAATTCAAGTAGGCGAACAACGCAGTCAAGGCATTGAATTCAACATCGCCGGTGAAATCTTACCAGGATGGAACATTATCGCAGGTTATGCCTACACCGATGCGCGAGTTACCCAAGACAATCGCCTTCCCGAAGGTGACTTTTTGAACAATGTTCCCGAAAATGCCTTGAATCTATGGACAACATATGAAATTCAGACTGGTTCGCTGCAAGGATTAGGGTTTGGATTAGGACTATTTTTTGTCGGCGAACGTCAAGGACAACTGCCTAATAGTAACTTACAGCTACCGAGTTATGTCCGTGCTGATGCTGCACTATTTTACCGTCATGAGAATTGGAGGGCTGCAATCAATATCCAAAATTTATTTGACATTGAATACTACGAAGTTGCTCAAAACAGAACCACAATTTATCCAGGCGCACCATTCAACATTCGGGCAACAATCTCGTATGATTTTTAATTTGGTAGTAGCCTCCCAAGGGCGCACTGGCTCTCCATTCTGGGGGACTTTGATTTGTGTAGTAGTCTCAGACGAACTATAAAAAACTCTCTGTCTTCACTCTCTGCGCACTCTGCGTCTCTGGGGTTCGTTTAAAAAGTAATATGTAATTCAAATAACCTACTCATGCAAATTAAAAAACTCAGTATTTGCTTAATTCCTATTCTGATTGCAGCGTGTCATCTTAATCAAGTTCCTACAGCTAGCTATAATACAGCCTCGCAATGCCGCAACGTTGACCATGAGTTTGGTAACACTCAAATTTGTGGACAGCCGCAACGAATTATCGCCTACGATCCAGGATCGCTCGATCTACTCCTAGCGCTTGGGGTTGAACCCGTTGGCTACACGGGCTTTTCTCAAGTTGTTCCTAATTCTCTCAAAGCGGGAGACTCAATCAACGAATTTGGTTATTTCAGCGATCGCCTAACAACATCACCAACTTACATTGGTAATTACAGCAGTCCTTCGCTAGAAACGATCCTCAAACTCAAACCTGATTTAATTTTAATGACTTACAGCTACGGCGATCGCACGCAATACGACCAATTCAGCAAAGTTGCACCCACATTAGCACTATCGGGTGAGGATTTCCCTTGGCAACAACGCCTACTTACCCTCGCCCAAGTGCTGAACCGTGAACCGCAAGCACAGCAGGTACTCGCACAATATCAACAAAAGGTTGCAGCAGTTAAAGTAAAGCTAGAACCTATCAGTCGCAACAACAAGGTACTACTACTTTATTTCTCACGACCCGATCATATTCCCATATCCACCGATAAAATCTTTGCAGGTGCGTTACTCAAAGATTTAGGCTTTCAGCTTGTCATTCCCCAACGCACAATTGATGTTGATGGCGTAATTCGCGGAATTTCACTAGAAGTGCTACCACAACTTGAAGCTGATATCATTATCGTCATGGCAGGCGGTTCTGAAGGGATACGCAATGTCAAACAGCTATGGAGTCAAAATCCGCTTCTGCAATCTATCAGTGACAATGTAAAGCAAGTTTATTTCGTAAATGGTTATCTCTGGGCATTTTTAGATGGACCAATCGCCGCTGAACAAATTATGAATAATGTTCTAGAACTAATGTTACCAGCATCAAATAAACTATCTCTATATTGACGTTAATTAACGTCAATATATTAAGATAAACTCGTCTACTGTCTAAGAAGAAATGTACTTATTTACTATTTACAGCACAGCTTTTCTTTGAGAAAATCGCAGTTTAAGAGAACTGATATCAAATTTTTTGACAGATTCTTGAACTAATTGAATCATTTCTTGCAATTGCAGCTTCCACGACGATACTTTAGATACTTTTAGCTCTAACTGTGTAGGATAACGCTCAAATATAATATCGAGTTGACTTTTTCCTTGAGAATTCCACAATTCTTCTATTGGCTTAAATTCTTCATTATGAGGAAAGAGAGGATTGTCAACCAACAACCCTTTTGCATATTTAGTCAAAGGTTTAAAATGAATTGAATACTCTAATTTTCCATCTGAATTTTCTCTCAAGTCAAAGCAAGGAAAGAACTCAGGAAAGCGTTTCCTAGCTTCTCGAAACCGATTGTAAACTTCTTGCTGCCAACGTCTGCGACAGAGGCTAATAAAAGTAGTGTTAATATTCTGCGTTTGTTCAAAATTCAACAAATCATCAGCCGTTAATGATTGTTGCTTAGTACGTGGAAGGAACTTTGGTGATGAAGCGAGGAAAGGAAAAGATAGTGTTGCAGTAAATAGTGGATTTTGAAGTGGTTGATTCCATTGCCCAAAACTATATAGTACGATGGGTGCAGTTATCAGTGTCGAATCATCAGATAATATACATTTTTTTGCCAATACTGTTTTGCTGCTTTGATTGGTTAGTTCTTGCATAATCTCTCACCCGATTTGATGCACAAGAGAACTTAATGTAGTTTTCAGAATATCGGTTGAGTATGGCAAGCGCATGACAAACTAGTGACAGTGGTATGGATCTGAAAGATTATTTGTTTTAATTGCAGCAAGTACATCGGGCTACAGTTGCTAGAAACTAGGTATTTTTAGTTGCTGGGTGATCGCACCTGAACCGTGCTTCATTTTCTTGAAGAGAATCACTGTGAATATGAACAATTTATCCAAGCGCACCGATAAATGTTCGGTTAACTGATTTTTACGAGTTTTAATATCTACGCAATTTTATTCATAACAACAGACTTGTGAATCAGATAGTAGCCAGGTTAAATCGATTTAACCCTCTGATTGAATTTGTCTGATTAGCTCTTGCGTAGCAGGGAAGTACGTCTCATCTCCTTGAGCGCGGAATAATCGCGATGCTTGTTCTAAATCTGCGATCGCAGTTTGCCGATTATCTAAATACCAATAAATTAATCCTCTATTAAGGTAAACTTTTGCATTGTTTGGCTGGTATCTTAGCAGTTGAGTATAGCCCTCGATTGCTTCTTCAAAATTCTGATTATCTAAATTCTGGCGAATTTGAGTATAAATAGGTGTTAAGTTAACTAACTTTTTCGACCCTAAATCATTATTGACTTTACAAATATGCTCTAGGTTAATAGTATTACCTGACATAGTGACCATAAAACAGCGAAAATTATCGGTTTGAGCAGCGGCTATGCCTTCGCCAACAGTTACTACTAAAGCAACAATTCCAGAAATAGTCATAATTTGAGCGAGGCGCATATATTAATTCCTCTTGCAATCAGCCCGCAACTAAGAGCCTGGATAGGCCAGCATTTTAATTGAATACTGTGAATTCAAAACGATAACAAACTATCAAGGCAAAGGCTATGTAGGCTCATCATCTAATATCAATGGATAAGTAGGATTGAGTTGGGTGTAGTGGTTAAACTCATACGGCGGAGATTCCCACGCATCTACCCGTAACACTTCGGGCTGTACAGGTTCTTCAGTAGGATAAAACGTTAGGTAACAGCACTCTTGTGTAAAAGCCCCGTCAATATCCTCAAGATATTGCGAACTATTCAAATACTTTGGATCGTTGCGCAGCTTAATCTCAAACACCAGCGCATAATTTTCACTCGATCCAAGCCAAAATCGTAATTCCACTTCAAAGCCATTTGAAAGCACAATTCCTTTTTTAGAATAAGGAAGTGAGAACGGAACTTTGACCGCGCGGATTGTATCATCTCGCAGCACAATCTCTTGATGTGGGCTGTAGATTTCTGGTGTCCAAATCTCAACTGCTAGATTCCTACATTCACCAAGAGTAGAAAATATATAACTTCTGGGGTGTCCAGAAAACCCTTGAGTCAGAATGTGTTCTGCTGCATGATTCAATGAGGAAAAATCAAGAGTGCCATCATACACGTGAATTAGGGAGTTATTGGGATAAAACTCCACAGCTGTCAGTCGGTTCATTTTTCAACCTAGAATCAGAAATTTGATCAGCATTTTAATTAACTCTTGTAAGTTAAAAACAAATTACCAAGGCAAAGACTGTGTAGGTTCAGCATCTAATATCAGTGGATAAGTAGGAGCAAGCGGTGTATATCGACTAAACTCATACGGCGGAGATGTCCACGCATCGATGCGCAACACTTCGGGCTGTACAGGCTTCTCAGTAGGATAAAACGTCAGGTAACAGCACTCTTGTGTAAAGGCTCCGTCAACATCCTCGTGGTATTGCGAACTATTCAAATACTCTGAATCGTTGCGCAGTTTAATCTCAAAGACAAGAGCGAATTCTGTGTTTGAGTCAAGCCGCGATCGCAATTTCATCAGCCCAAAGTTATCATCAAACATAACTCCTTCTTTGGGATCAGAAATTGAAAACGGAACTTTGACCGCACGAATTGTATCGTCTCGCAGCACAATTGCTGATTGTGAATCGGTATCTGCCTTCCAAATTTCAAGTTTGAGATTCATACATTCACCAAGAGTAAAAAATTTGTAACTCCTGGGGTGTCCAGAAAACCCTTGAGTCAGGATGTGTTCTGCTGCATAATTTAGGTAGTCAGGATCAATAACGGCATCATAAACCCAAAGTAGGGAGTTATAAGGATATAACTCTAACGCTGCCAGTCGGTTCATGTTTCAATCTAGAATTAGAAATTTGATCAGCATTTTAATTGACTGCTATGGATTCAGCAAGACAACAAATTACCAGGGCAAAGGCTGTGTAGGTTCGTCGTCTAAGATCAGTGGATAAGTAGGATCGAGTCGAGTGTAGCGACTAAACTCATACGGTGGAGATGCCCACGCATCAAGCCGTAACACTTCGGGTTGTACAGGTTCCTCAGTCGGATAAAACGTCAGGAAACAGCACTCTTGCGTAAAAGCACTGTCAACATCTTCGTGATATTGCGAACTATTCAAGTATTCTGGATCGTTACGCAGCTTAATCTCAAACACGAGAGCGAATTCTGTATTTGAGCCGAATCGAAACCGCGATTCTACTAGCCGGAAGTTATCGAAAAGTATCACTCCCTCATTAGAATCGGAAATTGAAAACGGAACTTTGACTGCACGGATTGTATCGTCTCGCAGCACAATCTCTTGATGCGGGCAGTAAATTTCTGCCTTCCAAATTTCAAGTTTGAGATTCATACATTCACCAAGAGTAAAAAATTTGTAACTCCTGGGGTGTCCAGAAAACCCTTGAGTCAGGATGTGTTCTGCTGCATAATTTAGGTAGTCAGGATCAATAACGGCATCATAAACCCAAAGTAGGGAGTTATAAGGATATAACTCTAACGCTGCCAGTCGGTTCATGTTTCAATCTAGAATTAGAAATTTGATCAGCATTTTAATTGACTGCTATGGATTCAGCAAGACAACAAATTACCAGGGCAAAGGCTGTGTAGGTTCGTCGTCTAAGATCAGTGGATAAGTAGGATCGAGTCGAGTGTAGCGACTAAACTCATACGGTGGAGATGCCCACGCATCAAGCCGTAACACTTCGGGTTGTACAGGTTCCTCAGTCGGATAAAACGTCAGGAAACAGCACTCTTGCGTAAAAGCACTGTCAACATCTTCGTGATATTGCGAACTATTCAAGTATTCTGGATCGTTACGCAGCTTAATCTCAAACACGAGAGCGAATTCTGTATTTGAGCCGAATCGAAACCGCGATTCTACTAGCCGGAAGTTATCGAAAAGTATCACTCCCTCATTAGAATCGGAAATTGAAAACGGAACTTTGACTGCACGGATTGTATCGTCTCGCAGCACAATCTCTTGATGCGGGCAGTAAATTTCTGCCTTCCAAATTTCAAGTTTGAGATTCATACATTCACCAAGAGTAGAAAATTTGTAACTTCTAGGGTGTCCAGAAAACCCTTGATAAACAATGTGTTCTGCTACATGATCTAGGTAGGCAGGATCAAGAACGGCATCATATACCCAGAATATAGAACTATATGGGTATAGCTCCAGTGCTGCCAGTCGGTTCATTTCTCAATCTAGAATCACAAACTCGATCGTATCCTGATTATCAATAGCGTAAGGAGTTGCATTCGGTCGCTCACGATAAAAATTTAACTGACTTCCGAAGCTACTGCCAGATAGCTGATTATCTCTACTCGCAATGCATTTTATATGAGCAGAGCCAACGTAAACACCTGAATTATTAGGTACGCCATTCTCTAAAAAGACTGCTGGTGGATATTCATCTCTGTCTTGCGTAGTACCATTTGGTTTTGGGGGACAGGTTCGATAAGCAGCAATTGATTGATTTCTCCGCGTAGTTGAATTTGGACGATCTACCGTCAATAAGCGTGGATAACTCCTACGCAAAGGATTCCCTGTTCGTCCTGGTCGGAGAGGCGCTACTATCGGTTGAGGTGGGATTCCTTGAGCTTCCAATACGTGCTGTGCGCTTTCAGGAAAAACGCTTAAACTTCGTGAAGCCACACATGGAAATCTGAACCTCGTCCTACAAAGTGCAATTTGGGGAAAGCCTACAGTTGTTCCAATTGTTTGCCCTGATGTTATAGCGAATTGGATATCTCTACGGTTTCCATTGCCAACTTGGGTCGAAGGAAAGATCATTCCCACTGTATTAAGCGGTATTGCTCCTGAACCTAAAGCCGTAATCGCGATTCGATTAACTCCAGGACGAAACAGATTTGCTGGAAATTGAACAACTGTGCCACTAATTGTAAGCGGCAATACATTCTTAACGGTTTGACCGTTAAAGGCGATTCTAACTGCATCTCCATCACCAGGAGCAGTTCCAGCATCATAAAATATGAGCGTGATTGGTCGTTTAACAATAGTTACCGTGAATGTTGGAACATTTGTTGCAGGACGGGCAACTGCAAATGGAACAACATCCGAAGTGCTGGGAGAAACTGATTGACTTGGGGATGGTGAAGCGAAGTCAGGAGGAAGTTGACCAGGTGGGTAAATTTCCCATCCCTCTAAGTCAGCAGGATTCGGTGGATTTCTAAGACCCTCTTGCTGTGTTCCTAGGGGTGTAGAACCAGATAACAGAGGCGCAAATCCTATAAAGATTGGCAGTCCTAAAGACGCAACGATTCTTTGTCGCAGTGAATGAAATACCATACATCTCTAACATGATTTAATAACTTTTTGGAAACATTAAAACCTCGTCAATCAGATACGAGCCTCTTTGATGAAGAGTGCGAAATTATCTCTTGAGTTGGTTTTACTGCTCTTGTTACTGACAGTTCGATACCTAGAAGCTGAAAAATTTGCTCATAGCTAGTACAAAACTTGCGGGGCAATTGCATTAAAGATCGCTGGATTGCAGACAAGTGCCATAATCCCTGTTTGCCCCCTCTCGGCTTTGCTTGGCAAAATAGACACTAGCGATTTCTTGGGTGCTTAAACTGTCTAACTGCACACCAAATTAGTGCTAACACTTAATCCAACGCTAGCGTATTTCTACCGAAAAACAAGTAGAATTTCGTAATGCTATTAATTTCTCAGTAAATGTACAGTGGTATCTGTGTGGGTAACTTGCAATGCTATCTAAGCACTCTTTTTCTTGCTGTTACTTAGAAAAAGTCGTGTTAACTTCCTGTGTAGCTATCTTCAGATACAGAGTACGATGTAGATTATGTATAAGCGCTGCATATAATCATTCTCTTGTGCGAATCCTATTTACTTCTACAATTAATAATTTGCCTTGATAGTATTCCATAATACTTTGAGTTGACAAATAATTCACTAACCTTTGCATCAGCAGAGGAATAATCTCAGGGTGATTCTGAAGTTGTATCGATATGATACCAAGATATTCAGCAGGAGGATAAGTGACGATATCTGCAAAGTCTCCATTCAGCGAGACTAGTATTGCACCTAATTCCTGTGCTTTAGCTATCACAATCTCATCAGGAGAATTAATTGGGATGTGGTCTTTAAGAACCAACACTTTATAACCATTATCCTGCAACGCTTGTCCGATTGAAGTTGGGACACAATGATCTAGAAAAAACTTTAAGCTCACGATGCTACCGTCTCAAAACTTGCCAAGTCACGGGCATAATCAAGACACGCTGCAATCTGATCAATTTGCAGATCTGGGAATTCTTGCAGAATTTGCTCGTAAGTGTTACCCGCAGCCAGATAGCCCAAAATAAGGCTTACCGGAATTCGAGTTCCTTTAATTCTCGGTTTGCCTCGTAGAACATCTGAACTACTCACAACGTGTTCGCGCCAGTTAACAGGCATAAAGAGTTCTGAAATGCAACTTCTCCGACTATTTTAGCGCTGCTCAAAAGCGATGATGCTTTCATTTGCTACTGCGATCGCTACCTTATCATTCCCACACTCACAAGTCACTCCTTGGCGCTAGCTTTACACTTCGTAATTTTTTTAAACTAAGAAAGAACTACGATTGCTCAATACCTATGGTACTGCGACCGAATCAACGACAAAAATTAGACAGTTCCGACGATCAACAGTTTTATGCCTATCCTCGGTTTGTGACTCATGTTGATGATGGCTTTATTCAACAGCTGACAGATTTGTATCGCCTCCGCCTCAAACCAAACACCCGTATCTTTGACATGATGAGCAGTTGGATTTCGCATCTACCGGAAGATATAGAATTTGCTCATGTTGAAGGACACGGACTCAATGAGGAAGAATTAGCACGGAATCCGCGATTGAATCATTATTTTGTGCAAAATCTTAACGAAAATCCCAAGTTTCCGCTCAAAGACCAAGATTTTGATGCAGTACTTAACACAGTATCAGTACAATATCTACAATATCCCGAAGCCATATTTTCTGAAATTCACCGCGTTCTCAAGCCTGGTGGAGTTGCGATTGTCAGCTTTTCCAACCGGATGTTTTTTCAAAAAGCAATTGAAGCATGGCGCGAAGGTTCAGAAGCTAGCCGCGTTGAGTTAGTCAAGCATTACTTTGAGTCAGTACCAGGATTTACGTCTCCCGAAGTGATTGCACGTCAATCAAATGCACCAAGTTTCTTGCAATGGTTAGGTGCTGGCGGGGGAGATCCCTTTTATGCTGTAATTGCTTATCGTGAATAAGAGCAGAGGGTTGTATGGTTGTATGGTAGGAGGGTTGTAGGGTTATTGAGTCTTAAAAAGCAACAACCATCAACTTTCTCCCATACTCCCACCTTAACTTCTATTAATCACTTCCAAGGAGACACGAATGATATTTCCAAATGCGCGTAGGGTTTTGGCAGCTTTTTTACTCTCAATATTGTTATTTGTTACAGCTTGTCAAACTCAAGCCCCCTCGCGTTTTGATGAGGTACAAGCGATCAGTAGCCAGCAAAAAAGCGGTCAAGCTGTAGCCAAAGATGCAACTCAAGGTGGTAGTTTTAACCAATTCTTTCCTAAGGCGAGTCGCGGTTACGAACGAGTTTACACGCAGGAGAAAAAAGGCTTTGCTGAAGCTAAGTTGAAAAAAGACGGTAAGGATCTAGCATTGATGGCGATTTCTGATACGCGCAGCCTTCCAACTGCTGCGGCAAAATTTAAGAATGCGACAAAACAAATCGCAGGTTATCCCGCATTGGAGATTGGGAATACACAAACAGCAGTGCTAGTTGCTGATCGCTATCAAGTAAAGGTAATATCCCGCGATGCATCGTTTACTGCAAGCGATCGCGAAGCTTTGTTAAAAGAATTCGATTATCAAGGGCTTGCCAAATTGCAGTAATCATATCTCAGACCGAAACAAATTTTGAATACAGGAGCTTGATGTGAGTAAACCCATCCAAAAGTTGGTTGACGATTTACCAACTAATAATCTAACAGTTTCAATGCTGCGATCTCTCGATTTTGTGATTCCAGGTCAGTGGCAAAATGTAACAGGCTTTGAAAACACGATTCGTGTTGTGACAGGCGAAACTGACGAATCACTCATTCAACAAATTGGCGAACGCGCAATTTATCTCTACAATGATCGCTCCCAAGGCTACCAGCGCGCTATGTGGTTGTATCAAACTGTCGATAGTACGGATGTTGCTTTGGGTACAGCTGCATTAGCAAACAAAGTAGGAGAAAGAATTCCACTACTAGGTTTCTTAAACCGCCTCACTCCCAAAGCTGATAAAGCACAAACAATCGATTTAAGCCTCAAATTAGTCGCGGAATTAGTTGCATTTTGCTACATCAACGGCATTCCAGGAGACAGTATTGGTGATTTTGTTGCATCTTTAGCCGACTATAGCGGCGAGTCATTAATGCGAATGGTGGCTTTAGTTTGTGTAGATGGTTTAATTCCCTTAGGACCAGATTTTATCCTCAAAGCACAATCAGTTCTCAATGATACAAGTCCCAAAGAGATAGAAAAAAACGCAACGTTCCAACGGATAAGTGACGCAATTCCAGGAGTGACATCTCTCAATAAACTGCTTTTTATTGGTGAAAGCTTTGACTCAGTTAAAGGTTGGATGAGTGGATTAGTTTCTTCACGCAATCTAACACCACAAAAAGTCGTTAGCAATTTACAACAAGCAATCGAAGTTGCTGATGATAAACTAGACTATCTTGCAGCATTTCTTGATGTCGCAACAAACTACTACGAACACACTGGTACGCAAACTTTAGCACGTCGCTTAATTGAACGCGCAGTAGCTGAAATCTAAAATCATAGGTAAATCTAATGTAGTCAAGTATACCTATGGAGTTTAGGCAATGGGTAATGGGTGATATGGTTGTTGTGCTAATTACCAGTTACCGATTACCAGTCTTATTCATCTAAATTGCTCTACTTGCACTTGCGATAAGCCTGTTGGTCTAGCTACTTGTTCTACGGTCATGCCTTCTTGTAGTAGGTTCCGAATAGTCTGTTGTAATAAAGACTGCGCTTGTTCTGCACGTTGACGTTCAGTTTCTGCACGTTGACGTTCTTGTTCTTCAGAAGTGGGTAATAATTCTCCGTCTAAAGTTGCCCAGCGTAGCCAAGTTGCTTCCACACCTTCGTGTATACCGTGCCAATGTTGTAATGCTAAACTGAGAGACTGGTTAACTAATTGGTTTTGAGCATTAGGCGTTATGGGCTGATAGACTCCATGTTGTAAGTAGAATCCTGCCCAATCATCAGGGTTAAATGGATCAAACCAAAAATATTCTGGTACGCGTAGTTGGTTTTGATAAATTAACTTCTTTTCATTTTTATCTGCTTGTGCAGTACTCTCAGAAAGTAATTCAATCACTACATCTGGTGCTTTTCCTTCTTCCCAGACTACCCAACTTTTGCGTTCTTTTTTTGGTACTCCTAATACGGCAAAAAAGTCTGGTCCTTTAAAGTCTTGATTGCGTACTTGCGCCAGACTAAAATAAACAAACATATTGCCACTTGCGTATCCATCCGATCGCTTATCAAGCCAAGGCAACAAGCCATTAATGAGTAAATTCATTTGCACTTTATGCCGTTGGGTTTCCATCGGAATACCGTCATCGCAAGGCAATTCGTCTTGAGTAGGGGGCAATGCCACACCTAATTCTTTGAGGGTAATTTCTGACATGGCTATTTCAGAGGTATCTACCCAATATTGGTACTTATATACTACTGAAAAATGAGCAAAGTTTAATGCGATCGCACTTTAGATGCAATAATCGCCTCATCCAACGGATCATTTGGTGGAATGAGTTATCAACTCAACTGCAACAACATGATCCGCGTGACTGATTAACCGTCTATATGCGCTAGAATTCTTTCAGCTTCTTGACAAAGTTGCGCGTGACAATGACCGTTACTTGCCATTAAACCACCCCACTGATTCACATCTCCGGTGTTGTATTGCAAAGGATCGCCGTTAAAGTGCGTAAATTGTCCGCCAGCTTCGGTGAGAATCAATTCTGGTGCAGCCATATCCCAATCTTTCGGTGCAGATTTCCCAGAAAGAGATATGTAGACATCTGCTTCTTGTTCAATAATTGTGGCAATTTTGCAGCCGACACTACCGACAAATTTTTGTTTCTTGCAGGGAAGATGTTCTAATAATTGATTAAAGCGCTGATCGCGGTGCGTGCGACTCACAACTAAAGTTAAATCTTCAGCTTGATTGCGATCTGAAACTTTTATCGGCTTAACTCCACCATCACGAGTTTCGGCAAAAGTACCACCACCAAGCGTTGCATAGTAAAGTTTTTCTAACTCTGGACACGCAACAATTGCCAGCACTGGGCGTTTATCTTTAACTAAAGCAAGGTGAATTGCATATTCGCCAGTTTTGTCAATAAAGTCTCGCGTTCCATCTAAAGGATCAATAATCCAAACGTAAGGTTTATTAAAATGTTCAGGAGATTGCGATTTATAAGTTTCTTCGCTCATGTAAGCAAAGTCTTCATCTCCTAAGCTACTCTTGAGTTTATCTAAAATATAGTGATTAACCGCAAGATCTGCTGAAGTTACAGGGCCATCTTTTTTGTCTTTAATTTCCAAATTACCTTCATTGATATCCGCTTGGTAATAAGAGCGTAACAAATACGATGCTCCCCAGCCTACAGAACGCGCGATCGCTAAAATTTCCTTTAAGTCCTTCATTATGCCACCAGCGTCGATGAACCCCTAGATTTTAGCCCATTGCTTTCCTTTCGTTAGATATCTAAATTCATTAGTTGGCTAAGCTAAAAGTTCCTGCACAGTAATACTAAAACCTGTCAAGACAACTTGAGTGCTTACTACATCATTAGCTGTAAACCACAAATGCTGATTTTGCGTCAAAATTAATATCCACTTGGCTTCAGGAAATACTAGCCATACTTCTGCACAATCTGATTCTAAATACTCTTTGGCTTTGGCAAATAACTCTTCCGCAAAATCTGTCGGTGAAGCAATTTCGGCAATTAACGGAAAACTTTGAGGAAAAGTTGCAAGTTGACCAAATTGGGCGAGTAATTCAGGAGTAATATAAGCTACATCAGGACGACGGACTTGTTTATTAGTGCGACATGGAGCTTCTGTACATGGTTCTCCACCTTGTCCATGGGACATTATGTAACTTCTCCAGTAGTAGGATAGTCTACCTTGAATCACACCGTGTTTAACTGTCATTCCCGTTTTTTCTACTACCTGTCCGTCTACCCATTCTGCATCATCTACAGGATGAGTGATGAAGTCTTCCAATGAATTAATTGAAACACTGGCTTCTAGTGATGGATCAGTAATATCTCTAGTAGGGTGTTGTGTAGCTAATGTCATAGTGAAGCTGCCTATCAAGGTGCTGCTTACCATGATTATGACTTAAACACGTTGATTATTTATAAGCTTGGCGAATGAATTCGCTGCTAGACACTCTAATTGCAACCCCGTGGAATCAATAACAAGACTTTTGCTCTTGAGTGTACGCAGGCACGCTTTGTTTGAATAGCCTCGACTTCAGTCGAAGATTATCTTTATTGTTGCATCCATCCAGCGCCTTGTACCAAAAAACTGGCAAGAAGCAGCAGCAACACCCGCAGCAGCGGCTAAAGCATCAGGAAAACTCGTTTGCAAAATATAGTTACAAAAAGCACCGTGAAAAATATCACCAGCGCCTAGGGTGTCAACAGCTTCGACTTGGGGAACTGCAACAGTATTATACTTACCATTCGCTTGATATTGAATTGGGTTTTCTCCCTGAGTGATGGCAATGTAAGGAATACCAACACTTGTAAGATAAGCAAGTACTTCTGTTGTAGTGTTGCAGCCTGGTGGATGAAAATTTGCCGAACATACAGCATAATCTACAAAGGGTAAGACTTCTTCAAATCCAGGCTTCCAACTTCCACCATCAATGACAACAGGGATATTATTTTCTTTGGCTTGACGTGCGATCGCACTTCCAACTGTCATTTGATGCCCGTCAATTAAAACAATATCTACTTCTTGTAAAATATCTTCAGGGAGGCGATCGCCCTTTACTTGAGTGTTCACCGCGTTTATGGAAACGACAGCCCTTTCTCCTGTTGCTTCTGTAACAATAATTGAGGATACTGGCGGCGGGTCTACTTGTGTAGGATTGAGATCTTGTAGTGTGACATGGTAAGTATCTAAATCTGCCACAATCAAATTTCGTATTGGATGCGAACCTACTACACCGAGTAATTTTGCTCGATTCCAATAACTGAATGCAATCGCAGCATTTGTCGCAGGACCGCCAGCCGTTACGGTATAGTTAGTTGCTACTATTTTTTGATTATTACGGGGAACAGATTTTGCTAGATAGATGAAATCTATCGTGATTAATCCAACAAACAACCCTAATTTGGATTCCCGCATTGAGTTATGTTAGCCTAACGCTAGGCACGAAGCACGCGAAAAAATTGAACATTTTTTTAGTGTACCGTAGCTCAGTGCGCAAAAGATTTCTGAGCCGTTAAAAACATTGGATTATTCACAATATATTGCTGTGGAATCACAGATGCTTCGTTGGGAGTTGCTAAAGCTTGACACAGAAAGGCCGCTACTTCTGCGCGTGTTGCTTGCTTATTAGGATGTAAAAACCTCACATCAGGGTAATTAACAACAATACTTCTTTCGGTTGCTGCTGCTATTTTGCTTTGAGCATACCGAGGAATTTTATTAGCATCTGCAAAATTTGTTTTTAATGTAGAGGCAACGTTTCTACTAGGAGAATAATTTAATCCACTCGCTAAAGCAACTAAAACTTGCGAACGAGTAATTCTTTGATTAGGTTTGAAAACTCTTCCTGGATAACCTGATAAAAAGTTTCTTTGATACGCTTCTGCTATATGGTTATATGCCCAGTCATATACATGAACATCTCTAAATTCTACTCGCCTGCGTGTCCGAGGAATTTGCGGAAAAGCCTTACCTACTATTGCTGCAAATTCTGCTCGATTAATGTACATCATTGGGCGAAAGCTACCATCTGGATAACCATTAATAATTCCTTGATTGGCTAATTTGACAATACAGGAATTTGCCCAATTTTCCTGGAGATCGTAAAACAAGGGATATTGGTTAGGATACTGAGCTACAGCAGGTTTTTGTGATATCAGGGTGAATCCACTCGTTATTACTCCTAGCCCAACTAATAAGGCAGGTAAGGAGCGATGTTTGATAAACATTGAATGCTTTTATCCTTAAACTATATATTTTTTGATTTATGTATAAGTAAATGAGTTTCTTATATTTGTGTATAACAATCTTTTTTATCAAAAATTCATATAAACTGGGATATTTTATTAAATTAATTTAAACTGCTAATTCGACGAAAATAATATTATACATTAATAACTTAATCAAATAAATATTACAAAATTTTGGAGGAATGTTATGTTAATTTACTTAATTTTTAGACAAAAAGGCTGATTACACCAAAAGATAGTTGATTAGAGCAAAAGTCATACAATGACCATGAGCTTATTGCTAATGGTTGTGATGTTTCTAGCGAGATTTTACGGAAAAAATGCTTTACCCGCAATTATTGTTCAATAATATTATCAGTAAATTCACTATAGTAATCTCAAATGATTTATGAAAATCCCACTCCAACTCTTTCCTTTGCGTACTTTGCGTCCTAGCCTAACGGCAACCCCTTCGGGGAAAGTGGCTCGTTTAAAAAAAATTTACAACTCAAATAGGATTGCTATATATAAAAGTTATTCTGATTATTCTAACAGGTACTACCTTTAATCCTAGAAACACAATGCAGACGGCAGCAGAAACCGGAATACTTTATGTAGTGGGAACGCCTATTGGTAATTTGGAAGATATCACATTCCGCGCCGTGCGCATTTTGCAATCAGTGGACTTAATTGCCGCAGAAGATACAAGACATACGGGAAAGTTGCTACAACATTTTCAAATTGCGACACCGCAGCTAAGTTATCACGAACACAATCGTCACAGTCGCGTTCCTGAATTGGTGCAGAAGTTGAGTGAAGGAAAAGCGATCGCTCTTGTAACAGATGCGGGAATGCCTGGAATTTCCGATCCTGGTTATGAACTGGTGAAGGCGTGTATTGCTGCAAATATTTCCATTGTCCCTATTCCTGGTGCGAGTGCAGTGATTACCGCATTGTGTGCAGCAGGATTACCGACAGATCGATTTGTGTTTGAAGGTTTTTTGCCCGCTAAAGGAAAAGAACGCCAGCAGCGCCAAGAAGCTTTAGAAACCGAATCACGGACAATGATTTTTTATGAATCGCCGCATCGCTTGCGACAGACGCTGCAAGATTTCGCGAACTGTTTTGGACAAGATCGGCAAATTGTCTTAGCGCGCGAGTTAACTAAATTCTATGAAGAATTTTGGCGGGGAAGTATTGCAGATGCGATCGCGCACTACAACCAACGCGAACCGCAAGGCGAATACACACTTGTTGTAGCGGGGGTTCCACCAAGAAAACTCCATTTAACTGAAGCAGAAATTAAAGCGGAGTTACAAAAAATCATGGCTCAGGGGATATCGCGATCGCAAGCGAGTCGTCAGTTAGCAAAAGAAATTTCGCTTTCGCGCAGTCAAATTTACCAAATCGCTTTGGCGCTACCAAATTTATCTTCTTCGGCAGATGACAGCGATTAAGATTTAGAGTGCTTGGCGTCGGAAAATTCACAAATACTACTAAATGGACAATAACGGCAGTGATTGCCAGGATTTGGCGGAAAAATTTTACTGAAATTGTGAGGATTTTGTTGATAATGGTGCATATCTTGCTGATGCTTGAGCGCCACTTGTGCTAATTGATCTTCTACAGCGTCGAGTTGTTTAGAAGTCACGCTGATTAGCGCAGAGTTTTTACACCGTTCTAAGTTGTAGAATGAAGCAACAGCCTGATAATCGGGATACAGATAGCGCGCTGCGAGTAAGTACACAAGCGCCTGACGCTCATCAAAAGCCGATCTACCCGTTTTAAAATCGAGAATGTGCAAAATTTTATCAGCTTCGATAAACACGCAATCCATTGTGGCATACAGCCGGAATTGATAATTTTTTTGATGAATCACTATTGGCTGCGGAAATCCTTCATCACCGCTGGTGAGTTGAATAATATGTTTTCCAAGTAAAACTGGACGATGATAGTAGTTTTTGAGAATTTGAATAACGCGTTGCTGAATCTCAATACTTGATTTACTCAGTTTTAGCAGTTGGGCAACTTGTTCGACACCATCAGGCTGAGTTAACCATTGACGATGATGATGAAATTCGTAAACGCCCTTTTGTGCAAGTAAACCAATTCGTTGTGGTGGACTAACTTTAGCTAAGAGTGATTTGATTAACGGTTCTTTTTGCCGCGCTTTGATGAAACCCCGCTTCATTTGACAATGCCATCTTTCTTGCCCTGTCGCTGGGGCAAATAAAGACCAAAGGTGGTAGCTGGCAAAGGGTCGCCCAGAGTTTAGCATTGTCTGGCGGTTCAGTAAGGGAAGCAACAAAAGTTACTGTGACACGTGAGAAACAATAAGCTTCTTGTACTATTAATGATGAACGACAGGGAGTGGCAAAAAATGAGCGCTAGTAACAATTCCAGCAAGATCAAGTTTGGCACCGATGGATGGAGAGGTATTATTGCTGATGACTTTACCTTCCCCAACGTACGGAAAGTAACGCGGGCGATCGCCAGATACCTGGAAACCGCCTACAACAAAAACCAACCGGTTCTTATTGCCTACGATACTCGCTTTCTCGCTGACGAGTTTGCCCAAACTGCTGCTGAGGTTTTAGCAGCAGAGGGTTGGAGTGTGAAAATTACTGATCGGGATTGTCCCACCCCAGTAATTGCTTACAACGCCCGTCACTTAAATAGTGCTGGTGCATTGATGTTCACTGCCAGTCATAATCCGGCACCCTATTGTGGGATTAAGTATATTCCTGATTACGCTGGTCCTGCCACTCCTGAGATTACTGATACTATTGTGGCAAATATCTCCGGTGCAGACGATGCACCTGTCAGTGGTAATTGGAAAGATAAAATTTCAACTTTCGATCCCAAGCCCGAATATCTTAAGTTTCTTTACACGCTCATCGATGTTGAGAAGATTCGTAACGCTAAGTTAAAAGTCAAATACGACGCGCTGTATTCGACATCGCGCGGTTATTTAGACACCGTTTTAGAACACTGCGGTTGTGAGTTAGAAACTTTTCATGCACAGCGCGATGTACTTTTCGGCGGCGGAATGCCTGAACCCAAAGGCGAACAACTCGTTGAGTTAGTTGAGGCTGTGAAAAAAGATCAAGCCGACTTGGGCTTAGCTACAGATGGGGATGGCGATCGCTTTGGAGTTGTAGACGAACAAGGCAACGTTTTGACACCAAATACAGTTTTACTGTTACTTGCGCGTCATTTAGTCAAAAATCGCGGTAAATCAGGCGCGATCGTGCGTACTGTTGCGACAACGCATTTACTTGATAACATCGCTGCAAGTTACGGCTTAGAAATTTATGAAACTCCCGTAGGCTTCAAATACATCGGGGAAAAAATGCGCGAAACTACCGTGTTAATTGGTGGCGAAGAGTCAGGCGGTTTAAGCGTCATTGGACATATTCCCGAAAAAGACGGAATTTTAGCCGATATGTTAGTTGCAGAAGCGATCGCCTACGAAGGAAAACCTTTAAGTCAGTTAGTCGAAGAAGCAATTAGTGAGGCTAATGGACCATTATCGAACAAGCGCTTAGATTTACATCTCAACGACGCGCACAAAGCTGCTGTCATCGATTCGTTTACGAACAACCCACCCGCAAACGTTGCTGGAATTAAAGTTAAAGAAGTTGGTCGCAAAGATGGCGTTAAGCTTTACCTCGAAGAGGGTAGCTGGATACTATTACGTCCATCGGGTACTGAACCACTGATGCGCGTTTACATCGAAGCAACTTCAGCAGATAAACTCAATCAAATCGCAACTCAAATGGAACAAACAATTAATCACCTCGAACCTGTAACGG
This sequence comes from Chroogloeocystis siderophila 5.2 s.c.1, assembly GCF_001904655.1. Taxonomy (NCBI): domain Bacteria; kingdom Bacillati; phylum Cyanobacteriota; class Cyanophyceae; order Chroococcidiopsidales; family Chroococcidiopsidaceae; genus Chroogloeocystis; species Chroogloeocystis siderophila. The sequence continues at coordinate 40,726 of NZ_MRCC01000014.1, forward strand.
TCTAGACCTGGCGATTAACGATAAACTAGAAAGGATTCCTCATAGCTAATTGCTTCTATGAGAACTCTTGCTAATTTGCTCACGATTGTAATTCTTGCAGGCTGGGTAGTGGCGATCGCAATTATTTCCGTACAAAACGCCACCCCAGTTTCTTTGCGATTTGTGACATTTCAATCAATTCAACTTCCGGTAGGGTTGGTACTAGCGTTTAGTGCCGCTTTGGGTATGCTAGCTATGGCATTGACTCAACCAATCTGGATCGCTGGTTCGAGAAGAAATAGTCTTCAATCAGATAATGAGTTTTTCGTCGATGAGTGAACAGGTGCAAAAGCGTAGTAGGGTATGAGGGAAAAATAGTATTTTAGTCTCTCCTACACTCCCCACACCTCCCACTAGCCACTAACCACTAGCTTTATTCTCCCCTTGATAGTGTTTGACATATCGCTGTTCAGGGTCAATACCTTCAAAAGTTGGTGGAATCCAAACTCGTACGATTAACAACGCAGCTAAAACAAGTAAGAAAGCACACGCTGCAAGCATTTGATTCCAAGGAACTTCCAAAACTCCCCGCACAATCACTTCACGCAGTACTGAGACAATCGATACTTCTACAGCAACGCCAATGGATACACGCTGTTCTTGCAAATAAATAATCAACAGGCGAAACAACTCCACCATAATCAGCAAAAACAAAATATCTGCGGTGACTTCGTGGAAGTTGAGCGGTGGCAACATTAAATAAAATATACCCCTCAACTGAATCACCATCGCGCAGAATAACCCAATGCACAGCGAAACGACAATCAAGTCTTGAATTGTTTCTAAGCTACGCACAAGCAGATTCCGATTCAACGCTTCGTACCAATTTAACGGGGACTTCAACGGCTGCTGCATCTAAACTTCCTCCTGCGTGTGGTGTTGTTGGGAGATTATGCTTAGATTAACTTATAGATTTGTGTTTTTGGTATTTAAATTTATTATCACATAAATTAGCCTAGCAACTTCGGTCGCAGCTAGATAAAAGAAGTCCAGATGGTGCGTGGACTTATAAAATCAGGTTGTAAAAAGCGGTTTGACCGCTAAGCCTTTAGATGTTGGCACTAAAATAATATGGGCTTAATGTGACGTAATACCTCTTGAAGTAAGCCGCCTGGACATTCACCAATCAACTCAGCACGTCTAGCGCGATTAACCTAGTGAGCGCAATTGATCAACAATCACCACTCCTATTACAATGACCGCGCTGTGGGATGTAATCTACCACACCTCATTTGCTTCTGATTTACCCCAACAAACTTCCTGACTCGGCTCAATAATTTGAGCTAGCAAGTCATATAGTGTATAGTCTTTTTGTTTCGAAACTGGCTCGATAACAATAAAGAATTAAATATAGAGATATCTAGCAAGCAAGGTATTTTCAAAAAAAATCAATGAAATGATATTATTTGAGCATATGCAAAAGATTACTAAGCTGGTATTTGACACTGACATTTAGCAGAAAATGCAATCTCTATTAAAATCAGACAACATAGAAACTTTTGATTCTAGAGAGTTAAAGAGTCTCCTATACGGTAAGATTACTCCAGAAATAAGCGAAGCTAGAGAAGACTTAGAATATTTCTTGGAGAATAAGGCTTTGAGACGTCCAGATGTATAAAGTAAGAAATAGGTATTAGTTGAATTTTATTAAAGAGGGTTAAACTACTTAACATCCATCCAGTTTTCACCCGCACGCACTTCGACAAGTAACGGTACACTTAACGACACCGCAGATTCCATTGTTGAGCGAATTTTTGGCTGTAATTCTTCCCACTCGTCTTGCGGAACTTCAAACACCAATTCATCATGAACTTGCAGTAGCAATCGCGCTTGGTAATTTTGCAATAGTTCGTGCAGTTGCACCATCGCAATTTTAATAATATCTGCACTCGAACCTTGAATCGGTGCATTAGCCGCCGCGCGGAGTAACCCCGCATCATTTGCTGTTAAACCGCGAATTTCGTCGAGGTTGATGTCTTCAGGCTTGAGATTGCGTAACTTCCGCAGGCGATCGCTTGTGAAATTAAAATACCGTCGTCGTCCTAAAATTGTCTGTACATACCCATAGGCTATGGCTTCTTGTTCCATCCGCCGCAAGTATTCAAAGACTAACGGATATTGTTGGTTAAATCTTTCAATAAACACCTTACCATCCGCAGCTTTCATCTTTGTTTCTCTAGCAAATCGCTGCGCCCCCATACCATAAATGACACCGAAGTTAATTGTTTTAGCTAAGCGGCGTTCTTCAGAAGTTACCGCATCTTTTTCAAACAGTAATCGCGCGGTTACAGTATGAATATCTTCATTATTTTGATACGCTTTTACTAAGATAGGTTCTTGCGACAAATGTGCGAGAATTCGTAACTCAATTTGCGAATAATCCGCTGCTACTAATATCCACCCGGATTCAGGAATAAATGCTTTGCGAATTTGCCGACTAAAGGCTGTACGAATCGGAATATTTTGTAAGTTTGGGTTAGAAGAAGATAATCGCCCTGTTGAAGTTGCAGTTTGATTGAAACTTGTATGCACTCGCTGTGTATCTGGGCGCACTAATGCAGGTAGCGCATCAACATACGTTGACTTTAATTTAGATAAAGTACGATACTCTAAAATCGCTTCTACTATCGGATGATCGTCGCGTAACTTTTCTAATGTTGCTGCATCGGTTGAATAACCTGTTTGAATTTTTCTTGACTTTCTCCGGTCTAAATTCAACTTATCAAATAACAGTTCACCTAACTTTTTTGGCGAACCTAAGTTAAACTTCTCTTCAGCAACTGCATAAATTTGTTCTTCAATTGCTGCTAAGTCTTTATCAAGTTGTTTAGAAAAATCTTGTAGATACGCCGTATTGATGTGAATTCCTGTGTACTCCATCTCGGCTAAAACAGGTTCAAGCGGCTGTTCGACTTCGAGTAATAACTTGTGTAATGCTGGAATTTTATCTAGTTCTGCGCGTAGCTTTGGTACTAATCCATAAGTTGCATAAACATCCATACCGCAGTAGTCGGCAACAGTAGGAATGTCTAAATCTGCAATATTTTTTCCTTTCGGTACTAACTCAGCATAGCTTTTTGATGTCAAACCCAAATAGCGCTGCGCTAGATCGCTCAAATTATGACTCGTATCAGGATCTAAAACATAGCTTGCTAGCATCGGATCGAACACGACACCTCTAAGATGAATTCCCTGACACCGCAATACTAGCCTGTCAAATTTAGCGTTTTGCAACGCTTTCGGATATTCTGCGCTTTCTAAAATCGGGCGCAATGCTGATAGTACCGTTGCAGTATCCAAATTATCTCCTGCTGTGTGACCCAGGGGAATATATGCGATCGCATCGAGTTCGCTTCCCCAGCAGCAACCAATTCCTACAAGTTGCGCATCGCGTGGTTCGAGATCTGTTGTTTCTGTATCCCAAGCAACAGGTGTTTTTGTGTTGGTATGTCTTTGTAATTGTTTTACTAATTTAGTTAATTTTGCAGGCGTATCAATGATTTGTGGAGCGATTTTAGTAAACGGTTGTTCTTGACTTGCTTCAGTATCCTCCGCACTAAAGAACCACAAATCATCACTCTCAAATGTTGGTACTGTAATGAAGTTTGAGTCGGGTGTATCTTCTGATTCGTCTTCTGGAATTGTCCCACCAAACTGTTGCTGTAGTTCGTTAACTTTACCAAGAAAAGATTTAAATTCTAATTTTTCTAAGATATGTTTAACAGTTGTTGTATCAAAACCTGTTAATTTTGCTGCTTCTAAATCAATATCTAGTGGTACATCAACAACAATTGTTGCTAAATAGCGAGATTTTTCTGCGTCTTGTTTCCCTGCTTCTAGTTTCTTTTGCGTTGCGCCTTTGATTTCACTCAAAGAATCATAAATTTGCTCAAGCGACGTGTATTGATTGAGTAGCTGAATTGCAGTTTTTTCACCAATACCCTTAACGCCAGGAATATTATCAGATTTATCGCCACAAAGTGCTTTCAAATCGACAATTTGTGATGGTAATACTCCCATCTTTTCTTTAACTTGTTCAGTTTGAAATTCGTTAATTCCTGGAGAAGAACGCTTCAATGCTTCGGAACTAAGATAGAGAACGCTAATATCTTTTTGCGGATCGACAAGTTGAAATAAATCGCGATCGCCGGTTAAAATCTTTACTTGATACCCCGCTGCGCTTGCTTTTTGGGCGAGTGTTCCTAGCACATCGTCGGCTTCGTAGCCTGGTGCAGTGATAATGGGTAAGTTCAAGCCATCGAGTAATTCGTGGAGGTTCTTGAGATCGGGAACAAAGTCTTCGGGCGTCCCTGGGCGATCTGCTTTATACGTATCGTCGGCTTCGTGACGAAAAGTTGGTAATCCGAGATCGAATGCGATCGCCATTGCTTCCGGCTTTTCCGCCGCCATGACTTCTAGTAACGCCTTGAGAAAGCCAAAACACACGCTTGTCGGAATTCCCGTTGTTGTGCGCAAACCACCATCACGCCCTTTAGCAAATGCAAAATAAGAACGAAAAGCCAGCGAATGCCCATCTACAAGGATAAATGTTGGGCGCAAAGAAGATGAAGCCACAGTAGAGGTAAAAGCTTGAGACATACTACCATTCTAGCTTTTCAAGCTTATTGTATGCAGCGTAGGTAACTTATCCAAAAAGCAAAAAGCGAATCGAAATAAATAATGCAGCCGCGATCAACTGCACAATCATCACTGGAATACCATAATGCAAAAAAGTATGAAATGAAATGCGTCGTCCATGCTGTTCTGCAATTCCTGCTGCAACGATATTAGAAGAAGCCCCAACTAATGTCCCATTTCCACCGAGCGTCGCACCAAACATCATCGCATAAAATAATGGCAAAACTTCAGGCGGTAACTCACCATGAAAGCCTGGCTGTAATATTTCTGGTGTTGCTAATCCTACATTAACGACATATTCTTTAAGCAATGGCACCATTGCAACAACTAGCGGAATATTTGGGACTACACTCGATAAAATCCCTACTAAAAATAATAAAACCAGTGAACCCAAAGTAATATTTCTCCCTAAAATATACGCAAAAATTCCAGATATACTACTAACAACACCTGTTTTTTCTAAGCCTCCAATTATGACAAATATACACATAAAAAATATCAAAGTACTCCAATCTACGTCCCTTAAAATATGATTAACTGTCTCGATTTTGCTATGATGCGAAAGGAGTAAAGCTAACGCGGCTCCCAATAATGCTACTGCCGCAGGCGAAATTGGAATTGGCAGCATTTCTCCTATAGCAAAGAATAGTAGTACAAAGGCTATAAGGACAATTCCTAAAGTTAAAACGCGGGGATGATTAATCTGAGGATGCGGTAACTGCTCTAAGCTATCCAACTTTTTCCGCCAAATTTTAGGAAATAAATAAGGTAGCATGAATACAATTGCTCCTACTGCAATAATTCCTCCTAAGCTCAACCGTCCTAAGTAAGCCATAAAGCTAATATTCACCGCATCGCCAACAATAAATGTTGCTGGATCTCCTACCAACGTTAATAAACCCGCACTATTCGCAACAAATACCATCAAAATCAACAAAGGAACAAAATTAACTCCTACATCCTCAGCAATTGGAGGAATCAGCGGTGCTAATAGCATCACTGTCGTAGCATTCGGTAATACTGCACAAATAGGAGTTGTAATTGCAACGATTCCGAGTAAAAGGCGTTTACCTTGTCCTTTAGCTAAGATAACTATTTGAGTAGCGAGATAGTCAAACACTTTTGTTGGTTCAAAAGCTCTGACTAATACCATTACTCCAAAAAATAATGCTAGTGTTGAGTAGCTTCTGGCAATATAAGTAACAGCTTCTGCCAATGTCATGATGTTGGCAAAAACTAGCAGCAGTGCACCTAAAAACGCTGCAATAGTTAGGTGCATTTTTTCTGTCATAATTAAGACAATTACACTAATAAATATTATTGAGCTAAAGATTGCTTGCCAGCTTGCCATCGCCTTGTCTCAGGTAAATTAAGTATAACAGAAATGTTAGGAAAAACTAAATTCAAGTATCGTCTAAATAGAGTTTAGCTGCTTATATGTTGTATCAAATTATCATGATTTTCGGATAGATTTTTTGGGAAACAAACTACAAAACACTCAAAGTACATGAAGAAAAGAGAATTTACAATCTATGTAACAGTGCTATCTTATTCGTCTTGAGAAAAATAGCGTTCTAGGAAGTTGAGTGCGTGATTACGGATCTCGTAATATTCTTTGGAGTTACGCATAGCAACGCGATCGCGCGGGTGAGAAAAGGGTACATCGATAATTTCCCCAATTTTAGCAGCTGGTCCATTAGTCATTAAAACAATTCGATCTGACATATAAATTGCTTCATCAACATCATGGGTAATCATCAACACAGCTTGTCGATTGTGTTCCCAAATATCTAATACCTGACGTTGCAGCTTACCACGTGTTAAAGCATCCAACGCCCCAAAAGGTTCATCCATAAGTAACATTTTTGGGCGAGTTGCTAAAGCCCTAGCAATTCCAACACGCTGTTTCATACCCCCAGAGATCTCATCAGGATATTTGTCAGCTGCTGCTGTCAAATTGACCATCGCTAGATGTTCATTGACTATGCTAATTTTTTCAGCATGTGAAGCCTTTTTTAAAACTTCATCTACAGCCAAGCGAATATTTTCTCGGACTGTTAGCCACGGTAGCAACGAATACTGCTGAAATACCATCATTCGCTCAGCACCAGGTTTGTGTATTTCTCTACCATCGAGACGTACAGAACCATAAGTAGACTTTTCTAAACCAGCGACAATTTTAAGAAGCGTGGATTTACCACAACCTGAGTGACCAATTACAGAAATAAATTCATCTTCGTTGATAGTTAAATTGATACCATCCAAAACAACAAATTCACCTCGGTCAGTAGGGTAAGATTTGACTAAGTTTTCAACTTCTAAAAAACCGCTGTGACTGAAGTTTTCTTCGCGATGATCAGTCTGATAAGAAGTAGATTTCACCTGAAAAACCTCCATAAAAATGAGTAATTGCTTTTAAGATAAAAAGAAAGATTTAGGACGATTAGCGCGGATTTCAAAACTATTGAGATACCCTACTGGATCGCTGGGGTCAAAAGCATTATTATCAATGAACTTGGCAGCAGGTACAATTTTGAAATCATCTTTGGGACACTTAATGCCCATTTCTGCGGCAATTTCACGGTAAAGATCTGTCCTCCATGCTTTTCGCGCTACTTCTTCAGCATTTTGAGGAATTGATTTGATTTGTCCCCAACGTGCTGCTTGCGTCATCAACCAAATGCTTTCTGATTGCCACATGAAAGTTGAGTGATCGTTGGGAATTTGAGCAAGGTTCGGCGGTAAATCAAAGAAAATAGTTGTATCAGGCGATCGCGCAATTCTTTTTTGGTTATCAAAACCGCCGTAATTGTATTCGCCGACAATTGCTGCGCGAGTTAAATTCAGCTTGGCACCAGTAAAAGACTTATTTGTAATAATTTCGGCAACTTCTTCTCGATTGTTAGGATTGCTGCAATACTGACAGGCTTCGATCATAGCTTTGACAAGCGATCGATAAGTCTTAGGATTTTCCTCGATGAAGGACTCCATCACAGCTAGCAGTCTGTCTGGGTGTCCTTGCCAAATCTCTTTTCCTTGGGCAAAAGTAAAGCCAATACCTTCATTTCCAGTAATTGCCCGTGTATTCCAAGGTTCTGCCACCATATAAGCTTGCATCGCACCAATCCGCATATTGACTACCATCTGTGGCGGAGGAACAATAATGATGCGAAACTCTGCGTCGGGATCGACTCCTGCTGCTGCGGCTAAATAACGCACAAAGTACTCATAAATTGCCGAACTCAGTACAACAGCCCAAACTTTTTGTTCTGCTGGCAAATTCTGAAAATAGCGACGAAAATCTTGCCCAAACTCAGCTAAATTACGGTTATACTCCTGCCAAGGACGCAAGCCTGATTCCCACATTGCTTGATTCATCGTCATTGCGTTACCGTGACGGTGAATTGTCATCGCAGCACACAAGGGTGCATGACGCGCACCTTCTGCACCTATACGGGCATTTGTGACAGCGCCACATACCACAGGAGAAGCATCAAGGCGACCAAAAATAATGCCATCGCGAGATGTACCCCAGCTTGCCTCACGACTAAGTGTGACATTTAAACCATATTTGCGAAAAAACCCTTTTTCCCATGCCACCGCAAACGGTGCACAATCATTGACAGGGACGTATCCTACAGTAAGGTTAGGTTTTTCTAATGTTTGTGGATCGACGACTTGTTCCACTGCCAAAGCAGCAGTAGATAGTCCTTGAGGTGCGCGATTAGCATTAATAGCACACGCAGATAATGCCGCACTACCTGCTGTCGCACCCATTCCTAAGAGAAAGCTTCGCCGACTCCAATAGTTCTTGTCGGTATAATTCATATCAGCAATTAGTAGTCAATATTAATAGTTCTTAACTTTTCGGGCGATGCGTTACCAATTCCTGAATATTGCCCACAGCATAATCAAGCACCAATCCTGTTAAGCCAATAACTAATACAGCTAGGAAGACTGAACTTAAATTGAGGCGACTCCATTCATCCCAAACAAAAAAGCCAATACCAACACCACCTGTAAGCATTTCTACTGCAACAATTACGAGCCATGCAATGCCGAGACTGATTCTTAAACCTGTAAAAATGTAAGGTAAACTCGCAGGTAAGATAATTTTGGTAATCTGTCGCCAACGCGGCATTTCCAGCACTCGCGCTACATCGATATAGTCTTTATTAACGCTAGAAACTCCCAAAGCTGTATTGATAATTGTGGGCCATAGTGAAGTGATGAAGATGACAAAAATAGCAGAGGGATCGGCTAAATTAAAGATAGCAAGCGAAATAGGTAGCCATGCGAGTGGCGATACAGGTTTGAAAATTTGAATTAAAGGATTGAGGGCTAGCAAGGCTTGTTTAGACATCCCAATCAGAAAACCAATCGGTATGGCGACTAAAGCACCTAGTCCAAAACCAATTAATACCCGTCTTAAACTTGCCAGTAATAACCAACCAAGTCCTAAATTTCCAGGTCCCCGTCGGTAAAATGGGTTCAAAATGTAGTCTAAATTGGCAATGAGTGCCTCAACTGGGGTAGGCATTAAGTTGGTTAAGAAAGTGGCAATAAACCACCACAGAATAATCACTCCTAAGAAACCAGCAGCAGGAAGTAGAACAGCATCCCGCACTACAATAGGTCGTACTTTTTTCCAGGTACTCTGTCCTGCAACTGCTAAAACAGCAATCAGGTTAAACACTATTAAACTCCCCTCAGGATTAAAAGCAGGCACAAAAAACTATGTGCTTTACTACCTAGGAATACTGACGAGAGCAAACTATTAGTAGTAATAGGAATGCTAACTCTTCAGTCTCCTCTCAATGCCTACGAAGTTAGCTGACGGGCTAGGATAGAGAGTTATCCCTCTGCACTTAACAGATACGCCCCAAAACTTTGGTTCCTCCGCTCTAGACTTTCCTTACAAGGCAAAAGTCTAGATTAGGCTGACTTACTCATGATAATTTTTACTACCATAGCACAGGGGTGCCACAATATCAAGATTCGTTACGTCTTAAGGATTTTCAGGGTGAACTTTATAAAGTTGCGATCGCTTCTAGCACTGCGCTGTACGATTGCCACAAAGCATGAATCAGGCTCGCGTCAATAATTCAGTGGGCGATCGCTTCACAATTACACTAAGTTAAGACAAGTAGACTTGCTTCGTGCTGTTCTAAATACTGCCAAAATGTTTGATTTTAGCCAGATATTGCTTGATAAAAGTGACACAATCATTGAAAACTGGGTAGAAGCTGTACGCCGAGATCGGCAGATTGAAAGTACTGAAGGTATGTGCTACACAGCAATACGCAATCACGTACCTTATGTCCTCAAAGCTATGGCTACAGTGCTATCAAAAACGACAGAGGATGATCTTCAAACCCTAATTGAGGCAAGTTTAGTACACGGCATTCACCGTGCGGAAGAAGGTTTTGACCCACTGGAAATTGCCCGCGAGTATCGTTTACTAAGACGAGCAATTTTCTCAGCATTAGAACCAGATTTACAGCAAGTCTTGTCAACAGAAGTTATTCGAGTTTTTCGCCTCATAGATGCAGTTGTCGATGATGCGATCGCGCGTTGTTTTCAAAGTTATGTAGATGAGCGCCTACGCGAATTACAGCAACTCCAATCGCAGTTAACACTACACAATCAAGAACTGACACGCTTAATTCGGGCAAATCAAGAAAACTTCTCACACCTTGCCCATGAACTCAAAAATCCTTTAACCTCAATCATTGGTTATTCCGATTTATTTATCCGCCTACAAAACAAAACCGAAGTCAAAGATAACTATAAAAACATTGAACATATCGAACGCGTATTGCGCAATGGTAGACATTTGCTGCGCCTAATTAATGATGCGCTAGAAATATCGCGGTATGAAGCAGGGAAAATGACACTTCATCCTGCACCAACCGACACGTGCGTCGTTATCCAAGATGTGCTAGATATGCTACAACCGATGGCGCAAGAAAAAAATTTGCAGATCGCTGTAGACTTAGCAAACGCTCCGAAACAAGTCATCACAGACGCGTTACGTTTTCAGCAAATTGTTACAAATTTGGTAAGCAATGCCATTCGTTACACCCCCGCAGGAAGTATAACCATCAAATGTTATACACTAGAAGACAAATGGGCGATCGCCGTCAGCGATACCGGAATTGGTATCGCCCCCGAAGATCAATCAAGAATTTTTGACCCCTACTACCGCGTTAGCGACATTCCAGAATCACATCTACCAGACAGCACTGGGTTAGGACTCGCAATCGTGACTCGCTTAGTTAAACTTTTGCAAGGCGAAATCAAACTTGTTTCCCAACTTGGAATCGGTTCAACATTCACGGTAATCTTACCAATGGAAGTAAATGAGAGTTCAGAAGTCGGGGATCAGAGATCAACGTCAAAATAGTACTGTTGAGTGTTTTAATCTGCGCAAAGATGTGCAAGATATAAGCATTCCCATATTATAAAATACCCCTGACCTCTGACCTCTAACCTCCGATCCCTCTTTAGTAAAAACAATGCCTGTACTCAACACCTCCTCAACTGTGACAGCATTTCCCTTAACCGCTGTTGTTGGTCAAGAAGCCATAAAATTAGCACTGCTACTCGCAGCCGTCGATCCAGGCTTGGGAGGAGTCGCGATCGCAGGTCGTCGGGGTACGGCAAAATCAGTGATGGCACGCGCCCTGCACGCACTATTACCCCCAATTGAAATCGTCAAAAGTTCGATGTGTAACTGCGATCCTAACCGCCCCGAAGAATGGGACGATCAGTTAAGAGACATCTGCGATCGCACACAAGTAGAAACCGAAGTTATTCCCGCGCCGTTTATCCAAATTCCTTTAGGCGTCACCGAAGACAGGCTATTAGGCTCAGTTGATGTTGAACAGTCAGTCAAACAAGGAGAAACCGTTTTTCAACCAGGATTACTTGCCCAAGCGCATCGTGGCGTTCTCTACGTCGATGAAATTAATTTGCTCGATGACAACATCAGCAACCAGCTACTAACCGTTTTAACCGAAGGACGTAACCAAATCGAACGCGAAGGCATTAGTTTTCAGCATCCTTGTCAACCACTCTTTATTGCTACCTACAACCCCGAAGAAGGCGCACTCCGCGAACACCTCCTTGATCGTATTGCGATCGCACTTTCAGCAGATGAAGTCCTAGGAATCGACGAACGCGTTCAAGCCGTCGAACAAGCAATTTCTTATGCGCGATCGCCTCAAGAATTTCTCCAGCAATACAGCGAAGACATCGATAGTCTCAAAACGCAAATTATCCTAGCGCGAGAATGGTTAAAAGATGTTCGCATCAGCCACGAGCAAATCGCTTATCTCGTTGATGAAGCCATCCGCGCCGGAGTGCAAGGACATCGCGCAGAATTATTTGCTCTCCGCGTCGCCAAAGCCGCAGCTGCACTCGATGGACGCACCACAGTCAGCGCCGAAGATTTACGTCGGGCGGTGGAATTGGTTATCGTTCCCCGCGCAACGATGATACAAATACCTCCCGAAGAGGAAACACCACCGCCACCACCGCCACCACCGCAAGATCAATCCGAACAACCGCAAGACGAACAAGAAGAACAAGAAGAAGACGAAGAGGAACAAGAGCAAACACCACCGAGTATTCCTGAAGAATTTGTATTTGATCCGGAAGGCGTGATTCTCGATCCAAGCGTGCTGTATTTTGCGCAAATGGCTAAACGCCAGGGTAAAGCTGGTAGCCGCAGCGTCATTTTCTCGGAAGATCGCGGGCGATATGTTAAGCCAATGTTACCGAAAGGTAAAGTGCGCCGTATTGCCGTTGATGCGACACTCCGCGCCGCCGCCCCCTATCAAAAAGCGCGTCACGAACGCCAACCAAATCGCAAAGTCATTGTCGAACAAGGCGATATTCGCGCCAAGCGGTTAGTGCGCAAAGCTGGGGCGTTAGTTGTGTTTGTCGTCGATGCTTCTGGTTCAATGGCACTCAACCGAATGCAAGCCGCAAAAGGTGCGGTGATGCGCTTACTCACCGAGGCGTATGAAAATCGCGATCAAGTTGCTTTGATTCCCTTCCGAGGCGAACAAGCAGAAGTACTACTACCGCCAACGCGTTCGATCGCCGCAGCCCGAAGAAGACTCGAACGATTGCCGTGTGGAGGTGGTTCGCCGCTAGCGCATGGTTTAACACAAGCTGTTCGCGCCGGAACAAATGCCCAAATGTCTGGCGATATCGGTCAGGTTGTTATTGTAGCAATTACCGATGGACGCGCTAATATTTCTTTGTCACGATCGCTGGGTGAACCCCAGATCGAAGGCGAAAAACCTGATATTAAAGGCGAATTGCTAGATATTGCTGCGCGGATTCGCGCCTTAGGAATGCAGCTTCTTGTAATTGATACCGAAAGTAAGTTTATTTCGACAGGATTTGCCAAAGAACTGGCGCAAAAAGCCGGAGGAAAGTACTATCACTTACCAAAGGCAACCGATCAAGCGATCGCCACCATGACGAAGAATGCAATATCAAGTTTGAAGTCTCGCTGACATGAGACAATAAGAGCAAACCAAGAGGGGTAAGGCATTCCTTACCTATATTAGTAGTTGATTGACAGTGCAACAGGAATTGCCACCAGGATGTTCTGTACGCCCAGCCGCTAAAAATGACCTATGGGCGATTCGGAAATTGGTGCTAAGCGCTAAACTCGATCCAACTCAATTAAATTGGTCGCAGTTTTGGGTGATTGAGTGTCATCAAAAAATTGTCGCTTGTGGACAGTTACGCAACTTCAATACAGTACAAGAACTGGGTAGTTTAGTCGTCTCACCCGCTTGGCGCGATCGCGGTTTGGGAAGTTATTTAATTAACCATTTGATTGCGCAAGCAACGCAGCCGCTTTACTTAGAATGTGTTGGTAACAGATTAGCTTTGTACTACACTCGCTTTGGTTTTGTGCCAATCTCCTGGCAAGCCTTACCCCAAAGCCTTAAACTCAAGTTTGGGATTTCGCAGTTAGCCGCAGTCCTAATTCCTTTTTTAACAGTGACGATTATGCAGTATCAGGGGAATGCTCGCGAGCAAGCGGTGATCGCTACTCAGTAAAATAAGTAAAAATCAACTCAACTTGATAGCTGGTAACTAGGCAATAGTAATTAGCGATTAGAGAGAATAAGAAGCAACATCCCGATTACCTAACAATAGTTGACAGTTTATGAGCTTCTATAATGTCCTAACTCTATTGACTAGGGCTATAGGTGAAAATCAACTTAACTTGATGGCTGATAACTGGTCATTAGTAGCAATTAGCGCTCTTCGGTTAGCTGTTAGCGTCTGTTGTAGCTAAATGCTAATTGCCAAGTGCTAAAAGCTTTCCCATTACCTAACAATAGATAATTATCTTTATTCGTGTATACTGCCATCGGGCATCGTAGCGCCACTTAGCCTCGCAGATTCTAGATTTGCTCCACTCAAGTTTGCACTGGCAAGATTTGCTCTTTCTAAGTTGGTATTCCTTAAATCTGCGCCACGCAAATCTACTGATACTAAATTCACTGCACTTAAATTAGCTTGACTCAGGTTTGCACCACATAGGTTAGCTTCACTCAAGTTGGCTCCGCTAAGATTTCCTTGAAACACAACCCCAACTAAATTAGCTTGTATCAAAGTAGCACCGCTCAAGTTTATTTTGTCAAGATACGTGTTTTGCAAATTCGCATGACTTAAGTTAGCTGCTGTAAAATTTGCTCCCTCTAAACTTGCTCTACTTAAGTTTGCCTCAGTGAGATTCGCTGCAATTAAATTTGCGTATTTCAGGTTAGCTTCACTCAAATTAGCAGCACAAAAGCTTGTTTGCAGCATAATTGCACCACTGAGATTCGCCGCGCTGAAGTTTGCTTGATTGCAGTTGGCTTCACTTAAGTTTGCTCCACTCAAATTCGTCGTATAAAAGTTTGTTTCTCGTAAATCTGCCTTAGTTAAACTAACCTCTTTGAGGTCGTAGCCTGCTAAATTAGCCTTTGATAAAACAGTACTAGGAGCAATCAGATAAGCTTCTGCTGCTGTTAAGTCAAAACCTTCAGGGAATATTGTGGAAAAGTCATAAACTGCTTGTCGTAGGTTCGCATTTTGAAGATTGGCTTCAGTAAAATCAGTAGCTAATAAATTAGCACGACTTAAATTCGCTTCGCGCAAATTAACTTTATAGAGGTTGGCTTTCTGTAAATTCCCTTTACTAAGATTTGCTCTCCTGAAGTTAGTTTCTTCAAGCTTTACCTGAAAAGATAAGTTGACTCCACTTAAATTAGCATCGCTTAAATTAGCTCGCTCTAGCTTAGTTTTAGAGAAAATAGCTTGTCTTAAATCTGTATTTTCTAAGTTTGCTTCAGTTAAATTTGTCTGTTCTAATACTGCTTCAGAAAGTTGAGCATCTTTTAGATTGGCGTGACTTAAGTTTACTAAACTAAGATTGGCTTTGCTTAAGTTTGCCTGTACCAAGTTAGCGTGACTAAAATTCCAGACACTCGCGTTTAAAGATTCTCCACTTAAATTAATTTGTGCCAGATTACAACCGGAAAAATTACGCTGTCCATTATTATATCGCTGCCAAAATTCTTCAGTGGTGATATTTAGTTCAGTATCTTCATCGGTGCGATCGTCTGTATCTAAGTCGTCACGAATAAATTGGCTATTGAGATCGGAGGCTAAGCTAAAAGTGTTAGGTTGGGTTAGGTTGAGTTCTTGTAGTCTAGCTAATGCATCTTGCAGTTTAGTAATCTGCTGTAGCTCTGGTCGATTGTCAAACTGCTCACTCAGGCTATCTAAGCGCCGTTTTAATTCTGTTAAATACTTAACAAGCACATTTTGCTGTTGTTGTAACTGTTCGACTTGAGAAACTAGCAGACGGTAATCGTCTGGTGTTTCCCTTACAGGATCTAATTCTGAGTTAGACATGACTTAGACATGACAAGGTTAAAAAACAGTTAGGCAACTTAATCTATTATGCGATCGCCTCCAGTAATGGGGTATTTTTCGCGAATAAAAATAAGTTTTGCTCTAACTCTTCTCGAATACTACAGGTGACACATCCAGCATCTATACTATCAAATAATACTTTGGACATATCATAATATTGCTGTAACGCCTGCTTCTGGTGATCGCTAAAACGACATCTTTGTAGTTTTTGAGCCGCAGAATTCAACTTTGGTGAATCAGCTTCTAGATCGCTTGATAAATTGCTATCTAAAGCACCAGAAATCTCAAAATCAATACCAAGAATACACTCGATATAAAACGCACGAACTGCTGCGGGTTTGTAATCATAATTTATCTTCAGTGATTGATGTTTTAACCAAGTTAGAAAAGGTTGCAAAGTTACTTGTGATTCAATTAAAGTATCAATTTTAGACTTCATTAGTAGCAAGAGATAGTCTGTATTCGGTAACATACTTGCTACTAGAGTGCAAATTTGATGCCAGCGATTTTCCGTTAATTGCTCTACAAGCTGTTTGAGCGCTTGCTCTAATCCCTGTACAGTATATCCTTCTACAATTGCTTTTGCAGCTAAATATTCATGAAAAGAAAGAACTGAAAAAGCATAAATACCAGACGTCCATTCGGTAAAGAGTTCGTAATGAGCTTGAATAGATTGTAGAACTTCCTTGGCTTGCGCACGTGTTTCTGGCTCAATTTGGGTTTTGAATATTTTTTGTAGATAGTCACTGATATACTGCTCTAGCTGCTGTTGCTCAAAAAAGTATTCTCCTTGTGCAAAAGTCATCCAAGCAACATAAGTTAGCAAACCTTCTTTTTGTTGCAACGACAAGCTTGTGAAAATTTTGTCTTTTGCATCTTCAGTGCTACCCCACTGCTTTAAGAGAATTTGTAATCCTACATGATAAAGCTGGGCGCGCTGTAGTGGAATTTCGCCTGTTTCTTCAAAAACTATACGTAATAAAGTTAACAATAAAGGGTGGCTAAGTATCTGTTTAACAGTTTCATGATCTTGGATTTTTCCAGGTAGTTGCGGCTTTTGAGTTTTAAGCCATATTTTTTTATACCTTACTTGCTTTTGCTCGTCGAGCTTAATATTTTGTTCTATAGATAAATTTTTTCTTTTTCGTGACTCTACAGTTACGTTGAGCATGAGAATTGGATAGTGGTAATGATATAATTTTGTAATGAACTGCTTACTTATAGCGTTGCAGTTAAGAATAAATTAACAAAGTAAGTATTAAGCTCCGGCTGCTAAGGCTGGTGCTTGTAATAGATTAACTAACTGTACTTTACCTCTTTGAAGGTAGCGGGTAACTGTCATTGGGCTAGTGCCAATGTGTTGGGCTGCTTCTTTACGCGAAAGCTCTTTTAAGAAAACTAGTTCAACTGCAATTCTTGTTTTTTCCTCCATTTGACTCATTGCGCCTTGTAGTTGCTGGCGATCCTCTTCTTGTTGCTGTAAGCTCGTAGAGCGAGGGTCAGCAAGTGCTTCTCCTAAAGTAATTGGGCAATCGACATGATGAACAACAGTAGTATCTAGGCTTAAAGTAATTCGGTTTTGAATTGCTAATTTGCAATCGAGCCACTCTTGTATAGAAACTTGTAAGCAGCAAGCAATTTCGATATCTGTTGGACAGCGCCCTAATGAAGAAGTTAGTTTTTTACGTACTTTTTGTCCCTGGTTATAAATTTCTTGCCAACGTCGAGGAATTTTAATAGCACACGCGCGATCGCGTAAAAAATGAAGAATTTCCCCACGAATATAAGGCACAGCAAAAGAACTAAAAGCATAGCCTTGACTCGGATCAAATCGTTCAATTGCTCGAATCAAGCCCAAGTAGCCAATTTGTTCTAAATCTTCGTATGGCTCAGTACATTGATGGCTGAATTGATGTGCTATTTTCCTGACTAAACCACTGTGCAATTTAACCAGTTTATTTCGTAATTTAATCGAAGGTTTTTGATGATATGAAACAAGTAAGTTCCGTGCTTCTGAATAGTCAGCGTATTGAGTTTTCGGCATAAAAACTCCGATAATAATTAAAAAAGAGATTTTTAGATATTTGTGTAAAAAAATAACTAAGCTTGAATCCAAGCTGCAATTATTGTCGGTAGAGAAAGCATAAGAAACCATCGTTATTCCACTGAATTTATCAAGGTTGCCCTTTGACAAATCGGGATTTTTACGTATATTTTCTGAGTAAGTAGCATCGCTTCATTGTCTTCATAGCTAGACAGATCGCTCTGAGAATCATCGGGTAGTTATTCATTGGAAGTCTTCAGTAGCATTCAGTAACGACCGATTAAGACGAAAAAGGCTTGGCAAATTCACACATCTGAAAACGACAAAAAATTCAGTAGCTTGAGTAGGAACTAACCTCAAGCGGGTTCTACTGTCTTCAGTAGTGCGTGGAGGAACTAAAAGTCTTATCCAAAGACTTGGATTGAGAGGTTGTCGATAATCGTTAAAATCAAAATACAGTTCAACACACGATCGCAAAAAAAATACTGTCTACTTAGGGGATATGGAAGTCTTAGAAATCAAACGCGAAGTCGAAAGGTTATCTCAGCGCCTGGGTAAAACCCAGGACTATCTTTGACGTACCAGCACTAACCGCCAAAATTCAAGATCTTGAGCAAATCGCAGCGCAACCAGAATTTTGGGAAGATCAAGCAAGTGCGCAGCAAACGTTGCAAGAAATGAACGATCTCAAAGCACATTTACAACAACACGCACAATGGCAAGCGAGTTTAGAAGATACTAAAGCTGTGCTGGAACTATTAGAGTTAGAAGCAGACGAAGCACTGCTAAACGAAGCTGCCGCGAATGTAACGCAACTTAATCGAGAACTCGATCAGTGGGAGCTACAGCAGTTACTCTCTGGTCCTTATGATGAAAAAGGCGCAGTTCTCACAATCAATGCAGGTGCAGGAGGAACAGACGCTCAAGATTGGGCAGAAATGCTGCTCCGGATGTACACGAGGTGGGCAGAAAATCAAGGATATAAAGTCAATCTTGCTGAACTTTCTGAAGGCGATGAAGCGGGAGTTAAGTCAGCTACGCTAGAAATTTCTGGTCGTTATGCTTATGGGTACTTGCAAGGCGAGAAGGGAACGCATCGCCTAGTACGCATTTCCCCTTTCAACGCCAACGGTAAGCGACAAACAAGCTTTGCTGGTGTGGAAGTCATGCCACAAATAGATAATTCTGTGCAGTTGGACATACCAGAAAAAGACTTAGAAATTACAACATCAAGGGCTGGTGGTAAAGGCGGACAAAACGTTAACAAAGTAGAAACCGCAGTCCGCATCGTCCATATTCCTACTGGGATTGCAGTGCGCTGTACTCAAGAGCGCAGTCAGTTGCAAAATAAAGAAAAAGCACTGGCGATCCTCAAAGCAAAGCTGCTGATCGTTGCGCAAGAACAACGAGCGCAAGAAATCGCCCAAATTCGTGGCGATATGGTAGAAGCTGCTTGGGGAAACCAAATTCGCAACTACGTCTTTCACCCCTATCAATTAGTGAAGGACTTGCGGACTAATGTGGAAACAACAGCGATCACCGATGTTATGAATGGCGAAATCGATTTGTTTATCCAAGCCTACCTACGTCAAGAAAATCAACTTGTAGAGAGTAACATTGCTTAGTTGAGGAGAAATAGAGGAAACAGAGGGTAGGCGGGCAGTTGGGTTATTGAGTATTAAAGAGCAATCATCATCAAAATCAAATTTCTCCCACACTCCCACTAGCCTCTAGCTGCTGCTTTAACAAACTGTTACATTAAAGGAAGAATATTTCTAGCCGTATATCGCGTGCAAGCGACAATACTTAATTATGAGCAATTCGTCTTTACCAGAGCAAACTGTAAGCCATCCGACGCAATCACCTTCAACCACCACCGAACTGCGACCAAGTTATGTTAAGCTTGCCATGCGTAATATGGTGCGTAAGCGAGCTACTTCGTTGCAACATTTTGTTTTAACGACTGTTGGACTTTTAGCTGTTCTGGTAGGGCTTGCTTATCTAACTCGATGACAAAACAACTGCAAGTCGAAATCAATGTCGAAAACTGTTTTTTAGATTCCCCAACAGCAAAAGATTTATTAGTAAACCAACAAGTTAATTCCAATTTCATCGCCATAGAGACGTGGGAAGCTTGGTTTGCGTGTTGGATCGAAAGCCTGCAAAAATATCTTCCTCCAGCATTGGGATACGAACTGAGCCTGCGCTTAACTGACGATGCAGAAATTCAAGTGTTAAATGCGCAGTATCGACAGCAAAACAAGCCTACCGATGTACTAGCATTTGCAGCATTAGAGACAAATTTCCCTCTGCCGAGTGAGATGCGATCGCGTCTTCCTTTATATCTTGGTGATATAGTAATCTCGGTTGATACAGCTGCACGGCAAGCAAATCAGCAGAATCACTCGCTGACAATTGAGCTAGCTTGGTTAGCAGCGCATGGTTTGCTTCATCTTTTAGGTTGGGATCATCCCGACGATGACAGCCTCAACCAAATGCTCAACGAGCAAACTCACTTACTAAACAAAGTTAATCTTGTCGTGATGTAGCTAATCAAATTTCTATTGCCAGTTGTTACTTTCCTGTGAGACGATGAATTACCGCTATTCAAGCAAGTTTCCTCAATAACTCCTGTGTTCTGGTTTCGTGTATATGTCCCAAGAAATTTCTACATCACAGCCAAACCGACCAGAAATAGCTTCGAGAAAGCGGGAGTTTTCTTGGCGAGTCGCTGCCAATTTATTAATTAGTTTTAAATATGCCTGGAATGGGATAAGTTACACTTTTGTTACCCAGCGCAATTTTCGGATTCATTTATTAATTGGCGCTCTAGCAATCAGCTTGGGCATTTTATTACATTTACAACCGATTGAGCTAGCCGTTATTAGCATTACGATTGGATTAGTACTGGCATTAGAGGTCTTGAACACAGCAATCGAGTCGGTCGTCGATCTCACAGTCAAGCAAACTTATCACGAACTCGCTAAAATTGCTAAAGATTGCGCAGCAGGCGCTGTTCTTGTTACTGCGTTAGCCGCTGTATTTGTTGCCGGAATTCTCTTATTACCTCCCTTGCTCGTCTTATTACGCGCCGCTTTATGATAAAGAAGAGTAAGAATGAGGATAAATAACCTTGCTCATCGTTATCGATAACTACGACAGCTTCACCTACAATTTGGTTCAGTATCTCGGAGAACTCGCAGCCGATTTTCCGGTAGCGGCAGAAATCCAAGTTTACCGTAACGACCAAGTTACCTTAGAGCAAATTCGCCAGTTGCAACCAGCAGGTATTGTCATCTCGCCAGGACCTGGACGCCCCGACGATGCTGGAATTTCGTTAGATATCATTCGTCACCTAGGACCAGATTTACCGATTCTCGGTGTGTGCTTGGGGCATCAAAGCATTGGTCAAGTTTTTGGCGGCAAAATTGTTTCTGCGCCAGAACTCATGCACGGTAAAACATCTGAAGTTTCACATACAGGTATTGGTGTTTTTAAAGGATTAGAAAATCCTTTGACCGCAACTCGGTATCATAGTTTAGCGATCGATGGGCAAACCTGCCCAGACGTACTAGAAATTACGGCTTGGGTAGACGATGGCACAATTATGGGTGTAAGACACCGAAACTATCCGCACATTGAAGGCGTCCAATTTCACCCAGAGAGTGTGCTGACAAATTCAGGAAAGCAGCTACTACGAAATTTCCTGGAACAACTGGAGAAAAGATGAAACGGCGACAATTAATGCAATATGCTGGGGCGGGGTTGCTGACAACCGTGGCGACGACCCTAGGCAAATTTCAACCTGCTGTCGCACAAGCAGGTTCGTTAACAGTTCAATGGTTAGGTCATACGTGTTTTCTGTTTAATGGAGGCGGAACCCGCGTTTTAGTCAATCCTTTTCGGACATTGGGTTGCACCGCAGGCTATCGCCCTCCAAACGTTGCGGCAGATCTAGTACTGATTAGTAGTCAGTTACTCGATGAAGGTGCTGTAGAATCAGTGCCAGGAAATCCCCGCTTGGTTTTTGAACCAGGCGTTTATGATTTTAATAATATCCAGTTTCAAGGAATCGCCACCGACCATGATCGCGTCGGCGGAAAACGTTTTGGTACAAATGTCGCGTGGCGCTGGACACAAGCAGGTATCAACATTCTGCATTTGGGAGGTGCGGCGGCACCAATTACGACTGAGCAAAAAATCTTAATGGGAACTCCTGATGTCGTTTTTGTTCCTGTGGGAGGCGGTCCTAAAGCTTATAATCCTCAGGAAGCAAGAACAGCAGTGCAAGCACTGAATGCAAAACTTGTTATTCCGACGCACTATCGTACCCAAGCCGCAGACGAAGCTAGCTGCGATATTGTTGCGCTTGACGAATTTCTGGCAGTCATGGACGGAATGCCTGTACGCCGCGCAAATTCTGACACAATTAGCTTGAGCGCAGTAGACTTACCACAAAATGGTTCGGCAATTCAAGTTTTAAGTTATCAATTTTAGCGATCGCCTCACACACCCACCTTAGCAGCCTTGTTCAAGGTGGTTCGACTACAATTAAGCATAAAGAGCAACTTTAAAAGCAGCAATGCAAGCAGAATATCGCCAGCGTCGCGAACAGCTGATGACGAAAATCGGTAATGGAACTGCAATTTTTCGCAGTGCGCCGACGGCAGTTATGCACAACGACGTGGAATATACTTACCGTCAGGATAGCGACTTTTTCTATCTAACAGGATTTAATGAACCTGAAGCTGTCGCAGTTTTAGCGCCGCATCACCCAGAACATCGCTTTATCTTGTTTGTCCAGCCCAAAGAACGAGAAAAAGAAGTTTGGACGGGCTATCGTTGTGGCGTGGAAGGGGCAAAAGAACGCTATGGCGCAGACGAAGCGTATCCGATCGCCGAACTCGATGAAAAATTACCGCAGTATCTCGAAAAAGCCGACCGGATTTATTACCGCTTGGGACGCGATCGGGCGTTTAATGACAAAATTCTCAAACACTGGCAGCGCCTACTCGCAACGTATCCTAAACGCGGTACAGGACCAATCGCCATAGAAGACGTTGGCATACTGCTACACGCGATGCGACTAACAAAAAGTCCAGCCGAATTAGAATTAATGCGCAAAGCGGCGGAAATTTCAGTCGAAGCCCACAATCGGGCAATGGCGATCACGCAACCAGGGCGTTACGAGTACGAAATCCAAGCCGAAATTGAACACGTCTTTCGCCGACGCGGTGGTATGGGACCTGCGTACCCCTCGATAGTTGCTTCTGGTACAAATGCGTGTGTGTTGCACTACATCGAGAACAACTGCCAAATGCAGGATAATCAACTGCTACTCATCGACGCCGGATGTGCTTACGAGTACTACAACGGAGATATCACGCGGACTTTCCCTGTCGGCGGTAAGTTTACACCGGAACAAAAAATACTGTACGAAATTGTCTTAGAAGCACAACAGCAAGCGATCGCACAAGTAAAACCAGGAAATCCTTACAATGCCTTTCACGATACAGCCGTGCGCATCCTTACTGAAGGTTTAGTCGAATTGGGTATCCTCAAAGGTGAAATCGACAAACTCATCGAGGAAGAAAAATACAAACTTTTCTATATGCACCGTACAGGACACTGGCTAGGTTTAGATGTTCACGATGTTGGCGTTTATCAACATGGTGACAATCCTCAAATTTTACAGCCTGGGCAAGTTCTCACCGTCGAACCAGGGCTTTACATCGTTCCCGATACCAAACCCGCCGAAGACCAACCCGAAATTGATCCCCGCTGGAGTGGTATTGGTATCCGGATCGAAGATGATGTGTTAGTCACGGAAACTGGTAACGAAGTTTTAACCGCAGGTGTTCCTAAAGCAATTTCAGAATTAGAAAGGTAAAGATGGTAAACAGTTGACAGTTTGTAAGCATTTATAATGTCCTAACGCTATTGACTAGGTTGACAGTTGATAATGGTACTACTTCCACGACGGCTACTTCGTGCTGATTGGTTCTCACCAAAGCAGAACGTTATTTTGGTCGATACACCATCTGCGGCTAACGAAATAGCCTTTATGCTAGGCGGCGAGTGGGACGGATGCAACAGCGTTGTGTTAGATAAATGTGACGAGGTAGCTGTCAATACTGCTGCTAGCCTGATCCAAGCGCAATGGTGTTATGCAGGGGCAGAAGTGACTTATCTTGCCCGATTAACTGCTAACGAGTTACTACGACGCTATCAAGCAGGCGAGAGAAATTTCACCAATGCTAACTTAAGAGGAATCTCGCTCGATTCTGACAACTTAAATGCCATCAATCTTAGTTGGGCAAAGCTTACAGGAGCTACACTTCAACAAACAAACTTAACTTATGCTGATTTAACCGCAGCCGACTTAATAGCGACTAATTTAAGTTTGGCAAACTTAAGTAGAACAACGCTAGCAATGGGCAACCTAACACGGGCGAACTTATCACAAGCAAACCTCATCGGTGCAAATTTATATCGCGCTTGCCTGAGAAATGCCGACCTCACACAAGCAGACCTCACCGGCGCAAACTTAACTCTAGCAGATCTCACTGGTGCAAACCTCAATCAAGCTAAACTAACTCACGCCAATTTAACAGGGACAAAGATACAGCTTTTAGATGAATAGTAGAGGTCAGGGTTTTTGAGAGTACAGGCACAAGGGAGACTTTGTATTCTTTGTGGTTCTTTTCAACACCGCACCAACTGCGACTCTTTGCCTACCTTATTCATCTCAGCTTCAGCCGCCGCTAAATGCTTCAACAAAGTCGTCTGTGCAAGTGGTCCTTGAATGTGACTCCAAGGCAAAACCTGATCGCGCGACCAATCGCTATACACGTAAAAATCTAAATCAGGAATCTGCCCGCGTAACGTTTTAAACGCCCGTCGGTAACTCCCCAACGAGTCGCCGTAATGCCGCGTTAACTCTAATAACTGTGATAAACGGCGATCGCCCCGCGACAACAAAGCTTGAATCACCGACCAATTGTAACTTTCTGGACGAAAATCAATTCCTTGGGGTTTAAGTTGCTTCTGCAAAAACTGCGATCGCTTCTCAGCTTGGCGGTTGACTCCATACCACTGAAACGGCGTATGCGCTTTCGGAACAAACGTACTGCATCCTAACGTTAATCGTAATCCAGGTGCGGCTTTTTTCAGCAATTTCATCATCGCGACAGTTTGTTCGAGATCTGCCATGTCTTCTCCAGGAACTCCCACCATCCCGTAGAGTTTTAAACTGCTTAATCCTCCAGCTTTGGCATTAACCGCAGCTTGCATAATTTCATCATTATCGAGTTTTTTATTAATGATCCGCCGCAAACGTTCTGAACCACTTTCGACGGCAATTGTCAACGATCGCGTGTCACGTTTTGCTAATAATCGCGCGAGTTTTTCTGTTACGGTATTTGTGCGTACCGAGGCAATACTTAAACGGATATGGTTGTACTCTGGCTTACTCAAGTACTTTAACAAAGCATCAAACTCAGGATGCTGAGTCACCGACGCGCCTAATAGACCAATGCGATCCGTTACAGCTAATCCTCGTTCTATTGCTGGAATGAGTGAACTCTCAAAACTTGCAGTCCGAAATGGAAGTGTTAAGTAACTTGCCAAGCAAAAGCGACACATTTCAGGACAACTGCGTACCACTTCCACCATGTAAATATTCTCCCACGCAGCTTTTTCGGTGACTACGGTAGAAGCAGATAACGTGTTACCGCGATAAGTTTGCTTTTCTACAACGTTGGGAACTGCTGCGAGAGGTTCAATTAACTCAATCGTACCTGTAGGATCGTGATACGTAACTTCGTACAAACTGGGGATATAAACTCCTGGAACTTGTGCCAAATGTTGCAACTGAGTTGGGCGATCACTATTACGAACTTCTTTGTAAGCAGCAATAAAATCTCCTAGTAAATTTTCCCCATCGCCTAGCAAAATAACATCAAAAAAATCCGCAAACGGTTCTGGGTTTGCTGTCAATACTGGACCACCGCCAAAAACCAGGGGATCGCTGTTACTGCGCGCCTTTGCCCGAATTGGAATTTCCCAAGACTCAAGTAAATTGAGAATATTAACGTAATCGAGTTCCCACGACACAGAAAAACCAACCAACTCAGGATCGCGTGGTAATTGTTCGTGAATATCAGTAAATAAGCGGCTTACTTGCACATCTGACCGCATTGCTAAAGTTGCCCACACGACTTGATAACCCAAGCTAGTGATTCCCACGCTGTATTCATTGGGAAAGGCAAAAATCGTACGAATCGCATCGCTATCTGGAGTTGCTGGGTTAAATAAAAGGCGTTCGTTGGCAAAAACAGAGGCAGTCACTGGCGTTAATTAGCTTCATTTAGCTATTGAGTCATCTATATCTTATTTTAAGCCCTAAAATTATTAAGTTGAAAATGAGTGTAATTAAGTTAGCAAGAATAATAGGTAATGCTTGTAGATAAATTCCATAAACTAACCACAAAAATACACCAGTTGAAAATATCATTAGCATCCCTAAAGAAACATCTTTAGCTGATTTTGATTGCCAGGTTTTAAATAATTGCGGTAGGAAAGCAATTGTGGTTAATGTTCCGGCTATTAGCCCTAAGATTGTGACGGAATTCATTTAATTTAGTAAGTAGGTGGGCATAATTAAATATCACATACAATATTTATCGGGTAATAGGTAATGGGTAATAGCTCATACTTAACCAATGACCAGTTAGCAACCCTTAAGTTACGTTTATTTTTACTCATTTACTTAGATAATATAAGCAAACTACTTCAGGAACAGAGAAAGCATAGACAGAAGTAAGCTGTTAGCTAAGATATGTTTTCAGTGAATTCTCTTTCTATTTCTTGAAGCGTTTGATGCAAATTTTCTGAGTGCAACCAACCAACAAAACCACTGTAGAGACATTTACCTTCGGGACAACTGACGAAAACGTGATCTATTCCTAATAGGTTTTTCCACGTGCAAATAGAAATCCCACTTTCTAAAGTAAAGCAAACTTGGGCTTTGCTAAAGTCTCGATGATGCGTGTCTGTGATACCAGAAACGAGTTGCAAACGCTGAATGAGTAAGTCAGTTAATTCAGGTTCGGAAATGTCGCTTAGTGTTTTTTCACTAGCCCAAAAATCTTGAATGACAATTGTAACATCCGAGTGATGGCGCATAATTGCGTGCGATAAGCCAGGAAGTAAAACAAACTGGGCATTGCGAAACTTAGTTGAACTTATCGGAATTGTGCCATCGCTACCGTTGTCAAAATCTCCGGCAATGATTAACGTGGGGATCGCTTTGGCGATCGCTTCGGCAATTTCTCGGCGATTTTTGCCTAAGTCGCGTGCAATACCTACTCCCAAACTTAGGGGATCAAGCAATCTTGCTAAGTCTGCCCCTCCGACAGGTGAGGCGATCAGCACTAATGATTCTACTCTTGACCACCATTCGGGATGACGATTGAGGACTTCAAGCCAGATTAATCCTCCCATCGAATGACCAATAATCCGGATAGGCATGTTGGGATATCGCAAATTGGTTTCAATCGCAATTTTTTCGACCGCCGCGATTAAAGGTTCAATGCGCAACCAAGTATTGATAAAGCCCAAGTTGGGGGAGACAACAAGTGTTTTTGGAGTTGCGAGACGATTTGCTAATGATGTGATCGCCCTACCTGTATCTGCCCATCCGTGTTGGGCATAAAGGATAAAATCTGGTTTATCAATTGGCATTGTGTGCAAAAAAGTTATCTACCCAGTGCTATATTAACGATCTTTAATATAATTAGACTTTTCAATTTCTTTCGTATTTACCCAACCCTGATACTGAAATTAGCCCTTCAGTGAGTAATAACTGATCCAGATTATTTAGCAAACCATTGATTTTGTCGAGGCTCTTACTATCCATTGATAATCCTCCCAGAAGATTTTTCAAATCAATTTCAAAAGATTTTGGTAATTTCTTGCATAAAGATTTAGCAAATTGTACCAAGCGTTTTTCTCCTGGATGAGGTAGATAATTAACTGCAAAAATAATAACAAAATAACTTGCGACTAATGCCGCTACACGATGATTAATACTCACAAAGTCACTCTACGACTCATAGCTAATTTTATTTGGTGTGTATAATGAGATGTGCTGGCGGAGAATTGGGTAATTTTTAGCAACGATCGCACGTCTTAATTCTTCGGGATACGGTTGCAAAGCTTGATGTTGCAGATATTTGAACCAACCATCGCGATCGGACACAGGATGTGATTTCAAAATATTCCACCACAGACAGGTTGAATAGCCGACAGATGCTTGGTGATTGACTAAAATGCTTTCTAACTGTTTTTCTATCCAATTAGGCGTCCTGTACATCACATCAACACCACATCCTGTAGCTGTATCGAGCCATTCATCACCAGATTCCCAAAATTGATTATTAATTTCTATCCGAGTTGCAAATTTGTTGGCAATATCAGCACGAACATTTGTAAGAATTTATTATGTCAGGATAATTCGATATTTTGCGCTTGTTAACCGACGAATTAATTTGTTAACACTTTACACTGTCCTTGATGGCGCAATAGATGATCGCACAGCACCAAAGCTACCATGGCTTCTACCATAGGTACAGCACGGGGTAACACGCAGGGATCGTGTCTTCCTTTAGCCGCCAATAACGTATCTTCACCTTCACGAGTAACCGTACGCTGTTCCTTGCGAATCGTCGCCGTCGGTTTAAACGCTACGCGCAAAATAATATTTTCCCCGTTAGAAATTCCTCCCTGAATGCCCCCTGAACGATTTGTGAGAGTACGTACTTCGCCGCGTTCATCGGTGTAGAACTCGTCATTGTGTTTGCTACCTGTTAGCAGCGTACCGGCAAAACCAGAACCGATTTCAAAACCTTTAGACGCAGGTAAAGACATTACGCCTTTAGCAATATCAGCTTCTAGTTTGTCAAAAACAGGTTCTCCCAAACCTTTGGGAACATTCCGCGCCACACATTCTACAACCCCACCAATTGAATCTCCCTGACGCCCAATTTGTTCTATATGTTCGATCATGCGTTCGGCACATTCCGCATCAGGACAGCGGACGATATTACTTTCAACTTGTGCAGTCGTTACCGTGTTGGGATCGATAACACCTTCTAAATCTTTGATACGCTTGACATAACCAATAATTTCAATACCAGCCACCGCGAACAGGATTTTTTTGGCGATCGCACCAGCGGCGACTCTCCCGATTGTCTCGCGGGCAGAAGATCTACCACCACCTTGCCAGTTACGAATGCCATATTTTGCATCATAAGTCGCATCCGCGTGTGATGGACGGTACTTTTGCGCCATTTCATCGTAGTCTTGCGGGCGAGTATCTTTGTTACGGACTAAAATTGCGATCGGTGTCCCCAAGGTTTTGCCTTCAAACACGCCTGATAAAATCTCGCACGTATCTGCTTCTTTGCGCGGTGTGGTAATTTTGCTTTGACCTGGACGCCTGCGGTCGAGTTCTTGCTGAATTTCTGCGGCAGAAATTTCTAGGCGCGGGGGACAACCATCAATCACTACCCCAACGCCACCGCCGTGAGATTCGCCAAAGGTTGTCACCCGAAATAATTGTCCAAAAGTATTACCCATAGTGTTGGGGTGAATGATGTTTTTACCAAACTTAAAGATATCAAGATTTTACTGCTTAGTTTGGGTGTCTTGCTGGTTAGGTATGAGACAGTATACGCATTTCCTCTCATATACTCATATACATGGAAGTCTTAGTAGCTTGTGCGCCTTCTTCACTTGTCTGGGAAAACGGCATAGGCATTCGTGCCAAATACCACAAAATTACTGAATGACCAGCAGCGATCGCCAAATAAATTCGGTAGGATTACTGTGGACACTTGGCGATAACTTCTACAAAAGTGTTACTCACGGCGCAATAATCATGTCAAAAACATCATTAACGTTAATCAATACTTAAAGTTTTCTTGTACGGTGCATCAGTTTTGTTTTGTTATAAACTTTGCATCATCTCGTACAAGATCTAAAATATCCAGAACGATATGCAAAGGTTGAAACACGAGTTATCTTTTGTAGAACTGCTAGTAGTAAGGTAGGATGACCAGCATCGAATCAGTTTCGCGCTCAGACTTAGAGCAAAGACGACAAATGTTGCGTACTCACAGACGCCTTAAACTGTTACACGCTGCATGGCAAACCTTGGCAGTCAGTGGAATACTTGGTGGCTTAGTTTGGGCTACGACTCGACCGATTTGGGTATTACGCGAGTCGAGTCAAGTGACGATCGAAGGAAACCAACTCCTCGCAACACAAGCAATTAAATCATTGTTACCGATTACCTATCCACAGTCATTATTGCAAATTCAACCTGAAGCGATCGCAAAAACGCTAGAGTCGCAACCCACGATCGCCGATGCGAATGTGACGCGCGAATTGTTTCCCCCAAGTTTACGCGTCCAAGTTACCGAAAGAATTCCGGTGGCGATCGCCTACATTAGACCACCCCAAACTGTGACAACCGACGCGCAAGCTAACATGGGATTTGTCGATGCGCAGGGAGTGTGGATTCCTTTTCAAACTTATGCTGCCCAATCTACAAATTTGAAACTACCACAATTAAAGGTTATTGGTCCCTTGGAACGTTATCAGTCTTATTGGGCTTCAGTATATCAAGGTGTTAGTCGTAGCCCAGTTAAAATAACCGAAATTGACTGTCAAGATCCCACGAATATTATTCTTAAAACTGAATTAGGAGTTGTGCATCTTGGTGCCTATACTTCGAGACTAAATCAGCAACTACAAGTCCTCGACCAAATGCGGCAACTTCCTCAACAATTAAATTCTAATCAGATTGCTTATATTGATCTTTCTAATCCCGATGCTCCTACAGTACAAATGAACCAGGTGGAAACGGTTAAACCTGATACGCCACACCAGTAAGGTTAGTGTCAATATGTCAAGATGTATAAGCACAATTCGTGATTTTTCTTTATAGTAAAGATTTTTTTTGCGTTTTTTTACCTGCAATGTCCCTCAAATTCAATAGAGAACTGTCTTGTAAACCAAGTATAGTAAACTTATTCAAGAAGTTTTAATACTGGCGAATCCACAAGTAAAATCATTATTTTTCAAAGCAAAAAGAGTTGAGTTCATTTAATTAAATTGATAAAGAGGATAGTGTAGGCTATTTCCTATGCAGGATATCGCATTCTCAATTGTCGAAAGTCGCTAGGCGATCATGAAAACAGTGTAGCAGTGCATGAAAAAGTAAAAGTATTGGCAAGCAAAGTTAACTACATGCGAAAATTTTACAGAAGATTTAATGAAATAAACACATTATCATCAATTAGAGTAGCGTGACAATTCCACAAACAAAGTTGTTTTATCAAAACTATCAACGCTTCACTTTGGATTGAAAGATAAATCATTTATAAAGGTGAATTTATTAATTCTATTAATTATGTGTAACTCAATCAATTGCCAAAACTTAATATGTAGCCTTGAGTACTTGGCAAAGGGATTTGCTATTTACCAGTAAACACAATATTATAAATTCGATTAGGAACACCAACGAAAAGAGTTAGCAATTTGTATACACTCAGATTTTTATAAAGAACCGCAGCAATCCAATTGCTGTATTGACTCTACTTAAACTAGTAACAATACTAAGTTTCTAGCGATAGAGCGACATTTACAGTCATACCGAAGATCGATGGCAGAGTCAGAGGCGGTCAACCTATAGTAGACTCTTAGAAAAATCAAATCTAAAAAGTTGTTTACATATCCTTGTTAATGCCAATGGTGCTTAATAGTAAAAGAGAGCCTACGGATAAAAGCTCACAATCTACAGGACAGCCAGGCTATTCGCTGACTGTTAACTCGAATAATCCTTTTAACTCGTCAGGGATTCATTTTGGACAAAATTACGATTCTAAAGGAGTTCCTGAAGCAGACGATCAATTCGATGATATCGTGCCAGGTCGAGTCGCCAATATTAAAGTTATCGGTGTTGGTGGTGGTGGTGGTAATGCAGTTAACCGGATGATTGCCAGCCAAGTAAGTGGCATTGAGTTTTGGTCAATCAATACCGATGCCCAAGCTTTAACGAACACGTCGGCGACTCGGCGGTTGCAAATTGGACAAAAGCTGACACGCGGTTTAGGTGCAGGTGGTAATCCAGCGATCGGTCAAAAAGCTGCCGAAGAATCGCGTGAGGAAATTGCCGCAGCTTTAGAAAATGCCGATCTTGTTTTTATTACTGCTGGTATGGGTGGCGGAACAGGGACAGGCGCAGCACCAATCGTGGCAGAAGTTGCAAAAGAATTAGGTGCATTGACGGTGGGAGTGATTACACGTCCTTTTATGTTTGAAGGGCGGCGGCGTACCTCACAAGCCGAACAAGGTATTGAGGCACTTCAAAGCCGTGTAGATACGCTAATTGTTATTCCTAATGATAAGCTGCTTTCGGTCATTTCAGAACAAACACCTGTACAAGAAGCTTTTCGGATTGCAGATGATATCCTCCGGCAAGGCGTACAAGGAATTTCTGACATTATTACAATCCCAGGATTAGTAAACGTTGACTTTGCAGATGTCCGCGCTATTATGGCAGACGCAGGTTCCGCATTAATGGGCATTGGTATTGGTTCCGGCAAATCGCGCGCTAGAGAAGCCGCCAACGCAGCAATTTCGTCACCTCTGCTCGAATCTTCGATTGAAGGAGCTAAAGGCGTCGTTTTTAATATTACTGGCGGTCACGATCTAACCTTACACGAAGTCAATGCCGCAGCTGAGACAATTTATGAAGTTGTGGACCCTAACGCCAATATTATTTTTGGTGCAGTTATCGACGAAAAACTACAAGGTGAAATACGAATTACAGTAATTGCTACAGGATTTTCTACAGAAGCTGCTGCCGAACCACAAGCAAGTACGCGAGTCATCTCGAAGCCGCAACCACAAGCCACACCAAGCGCACCATCTTCTCCCACAATTGAGATAGAAACAATAGAAAAGCCAGGTTTGGATATTCCTGAGTTTCTCCAAAGAAGGCGCAATCCTCGGTCTTGAGGCAAAGCGTAGACGTTAAAGCCACGTCTATGCCCGCACTGCTTTTAACTCCAACCACTGAATCACCTGTTCGCCTAAGCGAGTACCCTCTAGATGATCAATTTCCCGAATGCCCGTAGGACTTGTGACGTTGACTTCGGTAAGGTAGCCGCCAATCACATCGATCCCCACAAAATATAAGCCGTCTTGGTGCAATTTCTTGGCAATATCGGCGCACATAGATTGTTCGCGTTCGGTAATGCCAATTTGAGCTACAGTCCCACCTGCTGCCATATTGTTACGAAACTCATTTCCCGACGAAAGTCGATTGAGTGCGCCAATAGGTTTACCGTCAAGGAGAATAATCCTTTTGTCGCCTTCTTGGGCAGCGGGTAAGTAAGTTTGTACCATAACGGGTACGCTGCCTTGCAAGGTACTTAACTCAACCATCGAGTTAAAATTGCGATCGCCTGCTTCTAAATACAGAATTCCTTCTCCGGCTTTATTTCCCAAAGGTTTCAGAATTGCTGCGCCTTGTGCCTCGACAAACTCGCGGATTGTTTGTTTATTAGAACTGACAATCGTTTCTGGAATCCAGTCGGTAAATTGCAGCGCATACATTTTTTCGTTAGCTGCCCTGATCCCTTGGGGATCATTGATAACTAAGGTTTTCGCAGAATCGATATAATCCAAAATGTATGTCGCATAAAGGTAAGAAACCGTTACCGGTGGATCGGTACGCATAAAAACGGCGTCCATGCTTTCTAAGGGGGCGAAAGTGCGATCGCTTAACTCAAACCAAGGATTCTCCGCAACCCATCGTCCTTGCGCGAGTTGCACAGGTTTTAGCTGTACTCGTTCTAATACAGCCCAAGCTTTACCAGTGATAACACTTAACAAGTTTGCTTGAGTTACCCAAATAGAATGACCTAGCGCTTGTGCGGCTTCCATCAAGGCGACGCTCGTATCATGTCCTGGATCGAGCCGTGCAATGGGATCAATAATAAAAGCAAGTTTCATCGCTTTTTTACGCTGCTAATAGTTGATCGAGCTTGCCTTGAAATTCCAATTCGTACAAGTCGTCACAGCCGCCGATATGATTGTCATTAATAAAAATCTGCGGTACCGAACGTCTACCATTCGCGCGTTTTGCCATCTGTGATCGCGCTGCCTCATCACCATCAATCACGTATTCTGTAAACTCGACGCCTTTCTCTTTCAGCAAAGCTTTGGCGCGAATACAAAAAGGGCATCGGCTCCAGGTATAAATTTCGATGTTGGGATTCATAAGCTCTTCCAAGGTTGAAACAAAAACCGCTGAGTAATAATTCTTAAACTTTATTTTAAACTGTGTCAGATGCGGTAAGCGGGGATCATATTAATCAAAATAAGAGACTAGAATTCATGCTAGTTCACTGCATGAGAGCTAAAAATAAACTGTTCCCTGCACCGACGCTCTGTAAAAACTACGACTCCTCGGCTTCTTGATAAAGTTGCTCTAGTGCTTGATGTTGAGTCCTTCGTGAATGCTGCCGATATTTTGTGTCTAGCTTGGGTTCGTATTGTCTTTTACCGCGCTTGGTTTTCAGTTTCAAACTCGACTCAGGGTCGGCTTGCTGATTGATTTGCTCTTGATATGCGATCGCTTCCTCTAGAAAAGCTAAATAATGCTCGTAGCGTTCCCAATCACCGCGCACCGCACAATTAGGCTCATTACGGTGTAAACAATCGCTAAACTGACAACTTTGTTGTGCTAGTCGCTGTCGTGCTTCTGGAAAATAATTTGCTAACTCGTGTGGGTGGCACGTCAAATCTGGTTGATTAAACCCAGGAGTATCTGCGAGTAATCCGCCGTCAGGTAATGTAAAGAGTTCTACATGACGAGTCGTATGTCGCCCGCGACTTAGTTTTCCAGAAACCTCGTTGGTACGCAGGTGAACTGTCGGAATCAAAGCATTAATCAAACTTGATTTTCCCACTCCCGAAGGTCCAGCCACCGCAGAAATACGCAGTTTGAGCAGGTCGCGTACTTCTGAAATACCGATTCCATCACGTATGCTGATAAATACGGGTTGATAGCCCCATTGCTGTAAGCGATCGCGCCATTGTTGCTGTTGTTCCAGCGTCAGTAAATCGCTTTTGTTAAAACATAAACGCACGCCGAGTCCTGTAGATTCAGCTTTCACCAAAAAGCGACTCAGTTGGTAGGGTTCTAGGGGGGGTTCTGCTAAAGCAAAAACCAAAAGAATTTGCTCAGCATTGGCGATTGGCGGACGATCTAATTGTGATTTTCGTGGCAAAACCCCTGCGATCGCGCCTCTACCACCCGCCCAATCAGGTTCCACAATTTCGACGCGATCCCCAACCATAACTTGCTGCCCTAGTTTCTTCAGCCGTGCCCGCCGCGTACATAAGAGGGATGAGCGATGAGGAGCGAGGGATGAGGGATTTAGGCGGACTTGACAGTAGTTTGCTTGTACGGCTAGAACTGTACCTATCAACGGTGCATCAGCGTCGTTAAGCCTCTCGTTTGATGTCGCTTCATTGCTCATGCCATCGTCAAGAAATGCCTACAAGACATTGACACGAACACAAAAGAATGGTAAGCAACAAAGATCTGCTTCATCCCTGACCTCCGACCTCTGACCTCTGATCCCTCACATTCGTATCACCAGGACGCAGGACTAACAACGCAAAATAACCATTGCATTCGGTAATTTCTTCAACTAGATAACCTGCCATCATCAAACTATCAGGAACCTGCTCAATTGGCTCACCAGGGTCTAGCCAAACTTCTAAGCACGACCCTGGCGGCATTTTTTCCAAACGCAGCTTTGTCCGCACAAAGTTTAGCGGACACGGAGTACCGCGCAAATCGAGTTGCGCGTGCGGTTGAGATAGCGCGGTTTGATTCATCGCTGGAACAGATTTCCTAAAAATCCTTCTAGACCACCTTTGCCGGTGCGATCGCCCTTGATTTTAGCTAATTTCTCCAAAAGTTCTCTTTCTTCTGTTGTAATTTTTGTGGGAATGTCGATCAAAATTGTTATCAAATGATCGCCGCGACTCACAGGATTACCTAAGCGCGGAACACCGTGATTTTCGAGCGTAATGACTGTATTCGGTTGCGTTCCTGCTGGTACGACGAGTTCTTGTGGCCCATCGACGGTGTTTACCTGTATCCGACAGCCTAGAATTGCTTGCAGATAGCTAATTTTGATCTCTGAGAGAATGTTGATGCCTTCGCGTTGAAATTCTGCATCTTCATTCACAAATAAATAGACATACAAATCTCCTGGAGGACCGCTGCGCTGACCTGCATCGCCTTCGCCAGAAATCCTTAAGCGCGTACCATTATCTACCCCAGCCGGAATTGTAATTTTCAGTTTCTTGGTAACTTGGCGGACACCATTACCTTCACAGGCATCGCACTTTTCTTCGATCATCTGTCCTGTGCCATTACACGTAGGACAAGTAGATACTTGGGTAAAACTACCAAAAGGCGTACGTGTCACGCGCCGCACTTGACCAGAGCCACTACACGTCGAACAAGTACGCGGTCGAGTTCCTGGTTTTGCACCCGAACCGCTACAAACCTCACACGTTTCCAAGTGCGAAATGCGTATTTCTTTTTCGCCGCCAAAAACCGCTTCGCGAAAGTCTAATTTGAGATCTAGCCGTAGATCGTCGCCGCGAACCGGACCACTGCGCCGTGATCGCGTTTGTCCTGCACCAGAAAAACCGCTAAAGAAGCTTTCAAACAAATCGGCAAAGCCGCCCATGTCACCCATATCTTGGAATCCGCCGACTCCAACTCCACCAGCAACACCAGCTTCGCCAAAGCGATCGTAACGCGCGCGGGTTTCGGGTTCAGAAAGCACTTCGTAAGCCCGATTAATTTCTTTAAAGCGCTCCTCTGCTCCCGCTTCTTTGTTCACATCTGGGTGATACTTGCGGGCTAATCGCCGATAGGCGCGCTTGATTTCTTCTTTGTCGGCATCACGAGAAACACCTAAAATTTCGTAGTAGTCGCGGGCCATAAAGCGCTGCTTTGCTCGAGGTTAGTATTTGTATAAGTCTTAATTTATTTTAGATTATTGACAATCAAGCCATTATTCCCATACTACAACCTTAGTGGGGTACTGATAAGTACGCGATCGTCATTGCATATCATACTTTCTTAGGTTGCTAACAGGTAATGGGTAATTGTTGATAAATAGTCTTGCCGCAGTTTAGCAATTACCAGTTACCAATGACCAATTACC
Organism: Chroogloeocystis siderophila 5.2 s.c.1; assembly: GCF_001904655.1. Classification (NCBI taxonomy): domain Bacteria; kingdom Bacillati; phylum Cyanobacteriota; class Cyanophyceae; order Chroococcidiopsidales; family Chroococcidiopsidaceae; genus Chroogloeocystis; species Chroogloeocystis siderophila. Next base: position 77,734 of record NZ_MRCC01000014.1, read on the forward strand.
AGCCTTTATCTTCCGCCTGTTTTCAGTCAGTTCGTGTTACTCAATCGCTTCATAATCAGCTGTCACGGTGTAATCTTCATCAAAATCAAAATCTTCTGCAACGGTAGCATTATCTGCGGTGCTGAAATTGCTCGATTCAAAGTCACCTTTTTCCGTCGATACCACATCTTCGGTACTGATTTGTTGATTTGGTGCTTTCTCAGCGTTGTTATAGACATCTGTACCGATCACAAAGAGTGTTTGTTGAAAGTTATTTAATATTTGCTTGGCTTGCTCGACAGTGATTTCTTCAACAAAAGCGGCGCGTAGTTCCTCAGCTTTTTGGCTCACTTCCAGCTTCAGGCGATCGCTGATTAAGTGTTCATTATCCTTTAGCGTTGCTTCGTAGCTATACAACAAATCTTCTGCTTGGTTGCGCAAAGCAATCATTTCTATACGTTTTTTATCTTGTTCCGCATAGATTTCTGCCTCTTGACGCATTCGTTCGATTTCAGCAGCGCTTAAACCCCCAGTATTTGTAATGCAAATACTTTGCTCGCGCCCCGTACCTCTGTCTTGAGCCGAAACTTTGAGAATGCCATTGACATCGATTTCAAACGATACCTCAATTTGTGGGATTCCTCGCGGCGCGGGGGGAATTCCGGTTAAGAGGAACTTGCCAAGGCTTTTGTTGTCTTTGGCTAGTGGGCGTTCTCCCTGAAGCACGTGAATTTCTACCGACGATTGACCATCTGTTGCTGTGGAAAAAACCTGCGATTTACTCGTTGGAATCGTCGTATTGCGTTCGATAACTTTTGTAAAGACTTCGCCTAACGTTTCGATGCCAAGTGAAAGCGGTGTGACGTCTAACAGTAAAACATCTTCAACTTCGCCGCCCAATACCCCGCCTTGAATTGCTGCGCCTAAGGCTACTGCTTCATCGGGATTGACCGAACGTTCAGGAGTCTTGCCGTTGAAAAACTTTTGCACCGCATTGGTAACTGCTGGAATGCGCGTGGAACCACCAACCAAGATAATGCGGTCAATATCAGCAGGTTGCAAGCCACTATCTTTCAACGCCTGACTCATAGGTTGGATTGTCGCGGCGATTAAATGGTTGACTAATTCTTCAAATTTAGCGCGCGTCAGTTCCATTTCTAGATGCTTAGGACCACTCGCGTCAGCCGTAATAAAGGGAAGATTGATTGATGTCGTCCCCAGCGTCGAAAGTTCAATTTTGGCTTTTTCAGCGGCTTCCCGCAACCGCTGTAGCGCCATTTTGTCTACCGATAAATCAATTTTTTCTTGTTCGTGAAAACAGGCAAGCATCCAGTTAACGATACAGCTATCAAAGTCATCGCCGCCAAGATGATTGTTACCAGCCGTTGCTTTGACTTCAAAAACACCGTCGCCTAGCTGTAATATCGAGACATCGAAAGTACCGCCGCCAAGGTCAAATACCAGAATTTTTTGCTGTTGTTCGAGTTTGTCCAAGCCGTAAGCTAAAGCTGCTGCTGTAGGTTCGTTGATGATGCGTAGCACTTCTAGTCCAGCAATTGTGCCAGCGTCTTTGGTTGCTTGACGTTGAGCGTCTGTAAAGTACGCTGGTACCGTAATCACAGCTTGGGCGATCGCTTCACCTAAGAAACCTTCGGCCTCTTGTTTGAGCTTCCGCAAAATCATCGCAGAAATTTCTTGAGGGGTGTAGGTGCGATCGCGGATTTGGACATCTACGGTATCGTCGCGACCTTTAATACATTTGTATGGCACTCGGCTGCGCTCTGTAGCTGTATCGTCCCAGCGACGTCCGATAAATCGCTTGATGCTGTAGATCGTATTCTCCGCATTCGTGACAAGTTGGCGCTTCGCCAGTTGTCCGATGAGGTGATCGCTACCTTTACCAAAACCCACAACGCTGGGAGTTGTTCTTCCCCCCTCTGAATTGGCAATAACCATAGGTTGACCACCTTCTAAAATGGCAACACAACTGTTCGTGGTGCCTAAGTCGATGCCAATGACTTTTCCCATGTTTTCTAGTCGTAAGTGCGATTAGATTTTCAGAGTTTGTTTGACTCTTGGGGCAATTGCATCCACGGCGTCGATATTATACGGTTATTGCCAATGTGTGATTGACTACTCAGTGTCTGACGCTGCTGAGGTTTCTCCTGGTTCAGGAGCCGCCGCAACTTTCACTAAAGCATGACGTAAAACGCGATCGCCTAGGAAATATCCCCGGACTAATTCTTCTAACACTGTTCCTTCAGGATGTTCATCCGTAGGTTCACGCATTACGGCTTCATGATAGTTCGGATCAAATGGACTTCCTTCGGAGCGCATTGCAGAAACTCCTAGACGTTTCAAGGTATCTACCATTTGCTTATAAACGCTTTGGTAGCTTTTATGAATTGTCATTTCCGCGTCAGTTTGAGGCTTGATTTGCGATCGCGCCCGCTCAAAGTTATCGACTACAGGTAACAACTCGGTAATCGTGTCGCGTTTAATTTTTTGCTCAATTTCTTCTTTTTCCTTCTGCGTCCGCTTGCGGAAATTCTCAAAATCTGCCCCAATCCTTATATATTGAGAGGTGCGCTCCTCCAACTGCGATTTGAGCGATTCTACCTGTGCTGTTAATTCAGCTAATTGTTGCTGCCCTTGTTCAAAAGCAGCCGCCACAGTATTTTCCTCACCAGTCGTTTCGCCTGATGAGCTTGTGGAGTCTACTACTTGAGCATTTACCTCGGAATTATCATTCAAATTCATTGTTTCAGCTGAGGTGTTACTCTCTTGTTCTGCGATTTCTGTTTGCTTATCCTCGTCAACCATTATGCACCAATCTTAGATACTCGAAACTGCGTTGTATACTTACTTGTTTCACCGTACCTTTTCTAGGATGCACTAATTACACCCTAAGTAGCAAAACCTAGCGTAATTTTTTAGGAGTGTGGGAGAGTAGGAGCGTTGGACAGACCAAAATACTATTTTACCAACTACCCACTGCCCTCTGCTCCCACTCATTGCGTTACATAGCAACTTTACGAGAGTTTCTGGGAATACTCTTATGTGGAAACATTTCACGACTGATGTATGACCTACTCCCCCTCACAGCGGCGTGCCCTGATCGTCAAAAATGACTTTTCTCCTTTCGGCAATAAGGTGATTGAGTCGGGGTATGTCAGCAATGAACAGATGCAGCAAGCTCTGAGCGAAAGTCGTAAATCAAAAAGACCTATTATTGAAGTTTTAGAATCGCTGACTGGACGTCAACTATCACCCGACTTACTAAGATTTTACAAAAAACAGCAACTTTTTGAACTCAAAATTGTTTACGGAGTTGAATTTATCGACCCTGAGATTAATCAAATCGCTACCAATCAAGTTGCGAATTTAATCGACACGCTGATTCCGGTGGATATTTGCCGCCGTTTTCAATTAATTCCTTTATCGCAAACTGCTGATCCTCCTTCAGTGTTAGTTGCGATGGTCGATCCTGACCATCTTGAAGCGCAGGATAATTTGACTCGAATTCTCCGTCCCAAAAGTTTAGGATGGCAACGCATCGGCATTACACAAGAAGACTTTCAACAGTTGCTGGCAAAATACCTCGATGCCCAAGTCGAACAGCAAAAACAGCGAGAAATTCAAAAATCAGTTGATGTTCAATCGGAAATCGAAGGTTTAGAAGGCTTTGATTTACAAAATGCTAACGATGAGATAGAAGCCGATTTAGGCGCAGCGATTCAAAATGCTGAAGCAGCACCTGTCATTGCTTTAGTCAATAAAATTCTAGTTAAGGCGCTGCAAGAAAAAGTTTCAGACATTCACATCGAACCGCAAGAAGAACATCTCCGAATTCGCTTTCGCAAGGATGGCGTTTTACGTCAAGCGTTCGAGCCATTACCTAAGAAAATTGTTGCTGCGGTTGTCGCGCGTTTTAAAATTATTTCAGACTTGGACATCGCTGAACGAAGGATGCCCCAAGATGGACGAATTCGGCGCGTATTTGAAGGACGTAAAGTAGACTTTCGCGTTAGTACGCTACCGAGTCGTTACGGTGAGAAGGTTGTCTTACGAATTTTAGATAACTCAGCAACTCAACTTGGTTTAGATAAGCTGATCAGCGATGAAGAAAGTTTACAGATCGTCCGTGAAATGGCAAGTCGTCCGTTTGGATTGCTGTTAGTCACAGGGCCAACAGGTTCGGGAAAATCAACAACTTTGTATTCGATCTTGGCAGAACGTAACGAACCAGGAGTCAATATTAGTACTGCGGAAGATCCAATTGAGTATTCGTTACCAGGGATTACTCAGGTACAAGTCATTCGCGATAAAGGGATGGATTTTGCCTCGATTTTGCGGTCATTTTTGCGGCAAGATCCTGATGTGATTCTTGTCGGCGAGACGCGCGATCGCGAAACCGCTAAAACCGCAATTGAAGCCGCACTGACAGGACACTTAGTATTGACAACACTTCATACAAATGATGCCGCAGGTGCGATCGCTCGCCTAGATGAAATGGGTGTTGAGCCTTTTATGGTATCAGGAGCCTTACTCGGTGTTGTTGCTCAGCGTTTGGTGAGGCGTGTCTGTTCAACATGTCGTATTCCCTATACGCCTTCTTCTACCGAATTAGCGCGCTTTGGCTTAACAAGTTCGCAAGACAGCGGTGTCACTTTTTATAAAGCGAAAACTTTACAGCCTGAAGAAGTCGCAATTGCGAAGAGTCAAGGTGAACTTTGTCCTGACTGTAACGGCGTTGGTTACAAAGGACGTTGTGGAGTGTATGAAGTGATGCGGATTAATCAACGGCTGCAAACTTTAATTACCGAAGGCGCACCCACCGAACGCATCAAAGAAGTCGCGGTGGAAGATGGGATGAAAACTTTGCTATCTTACAGCCTTGACCTTGTGCGGCGAGGTTTGACCACGCTCGAAGAAGTTGAACGCGTTACCTTTACAGATTCTGGTTTAGAAGCAGAACTCAAAGCCAAACGCAAGAGTTCTTTAGAATGTCGCACTTGTAGCGCAGAGTTACAACCAGAGTGGCTAGAATGTCCCTACTGCATGACGCCACGTTTTCAAGATTGAAGAGCAATTTAGTCAACGACTCAAGAATTAGGAGATCAATACGATGGATTACATGATTGAAGACCTTATGGAGCAAGTTATTGCTTGTGGTGGCTCCGATTTACACATTTCTACTGGTTTACCTCCTTATATCCGTATCAGTGGCAAGTTGACTCCTACAGAGTACGAACCGTTAACGGCGGAACAATGCCAGCGGTTGATTTTTGCGATGTTAAATAATACACAGCGCAAGCACCTTGAGCAAAACTGGGAACTTGATTGCTCTTATGGAGTGCGAGGCTTAGCACGTTTTCGTGTCAATGTTTACAAAGATCGCGGCACTTACGCAGCGTGTTTGCGGGCACTTTCTTCCCAAATTCCCAGTATGGATGCGTTGAAGCTACCAGATATTGTGCGGGAAGTTTCTGAAAAGCCAAGGGGATTAGTTTTAGTTACAGGTCCAACAGGTTCTGGGAAGTCAACAACGTTAGCGTCAATGATTAACAACATCAATATGACGCGATCAGAACACATCTTAACGATTGAAGACCCGATTGAATTCGTTTACGAACCAATTCAAAGCTTAATTCATCAACGTCAAATTGGAGAAGATACCAAAAGTTTTGCTAATGCTTTGAGAGCAGCATTACGTGAAGATCCTGATGTGATTCTTGTTGGTGAAATGCGTGACTTAGAAACAATTTCGCTGGCGATTTCTGCAGCCGAAACAGGTCACTTGGTATTTGGTACATTGCATACAAGTTCCGCAGCGCAGACGGTTGACCGGATGGTGGATGTTTTTTCGCCTGAACAACAACAGCAAATCCGCGTTCAGTTGTCTAACTCGCTCGTAGCTGTATTTAGTCAAACGCTGGTACCGCGCAAAAATCCTAAACCTGGTGAATTTGGTAGAGTCATGGCGCAAGAAATCATGATTGTGACTCCGGCGATCGCAAACTTAATTCGCGAAGGCAAAACCTCTCAAATCTACTCAGCAATTCAAACGGGTGGAAAACTAGGAATGCAAACACTAGAAAAAGTTCTTGCTGATTTGTATAAAGCCGGAACGATTTCTTTGGAAGCAGCAATGTCTAAAACCTCAAAACCTGATGAGTTACAGCGCCTGATTGGTGGTAATATACCCACAGCACAGACAATGGCAGCTAGATCCGCTTCGGGTAAACCTGTACTTGTAAATTAAGTTTTTTCAGTAAATAATTGACGGCTAATAGTTCATTGATGAGTTTCTTTCAAAAGCTTATTATTCCTACTTTGTTTTGAGCTATTAGCTACTTTTTTAGAGATTATGTGGAGTGTACAACCAATTACCTAAGCTGAGTATATTATAGTAATTAAGGTATTTCAGCTACATTATTGAGTTTTAAGTTAATAAATCAGTAAAAGTTCTCTACTTGTTGAATTAAATATCTTTACTTTTATTATTCATTGTATAGAATTCTGTCAAAATAAGTTATGCCTACCTATGTTGCTAGCGTCAGAGACTCGAAAGGACAACTTAGAAAAGAGAAGGTTACGGCAAACTCTCCAAGTGAGGCGCGTTCGAGTTTAAGAAACCAAGGTTTATTTATTCAAGAAATCAAACAATCTTCAGAATTAGACCTGAGCAAAATTGACTTCCAAAAAATAACATTAATCTTATCAAAAGTTTCAGTTAAAGACAAAGCAGTATTTTCACGACAATTTTCCGCATTAGTAAATGCTGGAGTAGCAATCGTCAGAAGCTTGAGTGTATTAGCAGAGCAGTGTTCTAATCCTAAACTCAAAAAAGCTTTATTAGAAATAAGCTCTGACGTGCAACAAGGTGTCAACCTTTCTGAAGCAATGCGCAAGCATCCCGATTGCTTCGATAACTTATATGTCAGTATGGTTCAAGCTGGGGAAGTCGGCGGCGTACTCGATGAAGTTTTAAATCGATTATCTAAGTTACTTGAGGATATAGCACGGCTACAAAATCAAATTAAATCAGCGTTAGCTTATCCTGTTGTTGTCGGTTTATTAGCACTTGCTATCTTTATTGGAATGACAGTTTTTCTAATTCCAATTTTTGCGAATATTTTTAAAGATTTAGGAACAGAACTACCAGCATTGACACAATTTATGTTAGGTATTAGTGCCTTCATTCAAGGCTTTTGGTGGATGATTCCCATCATAATTGTTGCGTTTGGCTTTGCTTACCGTAATTACTATAAAACTCGAATTGGCAGAGAAACCATTGATCGTCTTTCTTTAAAAATGCCGCTATTTGGTGATTTGATTCAAAAATCAGCAGTTGCACGTTTTAGCCGTACTTTTGGTGCTTTGACGCGTTCGGGAGTCCCCATTTTGACTGCTTTGGAAATTGTAAGGGATACAGCCGGAAACCAAGTCATTGCGAATGCGGTAGATGCATCGCGACAAGATATTCAACAAGGGGGAATGATTAGTATTGCTTTGCAAAAAGAGCGAGTCTTTCCACCTATGGCAATTCAAATGATTAGTATTGGCGAGGAAACCGGAGAACTCGATCAAATGCTGATGAAAGTTGCGGATTTTTATGAAGATGAAGTCGAGCAAGCAGTCAAAGCATTGACGAGTATTTTAGAACCTTTAATGATTGTTGTTCTGGGTGGGATGGTTGGCTTAATTTTGCTTTCTATGTATCTACCTATGTTTAAGGTGTTTGAAAGTTTAGGTTAGATCTACAGAAAATGCAAAAAATTAGCTTCTCAAGTTTTTCGCACTCATTATGACTATTAAACAAGTTCAATACGAAAGTTGCTTAGCAGAATATGCAAACACTACTGGTGCGATCGCGCTACTAAAGCAGTATAGATTTTACTTAGAAATGCTTCCTAGCTTGCGACGTGCTGACGAGAGTGTTATCACAATTCCTTTACCAGTGGTGCGGCTTCGTCAGAGTAAGTATAACCATAGTGAGCTAACAGCAACTGCAACACAACTTTCCTGTGATGTTGCTATTTTAATGTGCGATCCTGAGTGGAAAATTAAAACTGGGGTCGAAATTATAATATTTATTCATCGTCCTAACGAAGACTTTTCTGATTTACTCAAACGCTGGCGGCAAACGCAAGTTTTACTAGATAAAGATTATGAATGGCTTTTACCATCTTCATATCAACATATTTTGAATGAAGGGGCTAATAAACTTTATCCTTTATTTGTTGTTTTTGATGAGACTTCAGAACGCATTAAGCTAGGGCTACAAGGAGCAAGTTTACCATTTGTTAATGAAACACTTTCTAGAGGAAACGAGGAAGATGCAGTAGAAAGCTTATCTTCATGAAAATTACTCGTTTAAGGATAAACAAAGTTTAGGAGTAAGCACCACTTTTAATTTAATGAATCAAAGCGCTTGATAGATATGATATTGAATCCGGTTGATTAGTAATGAGAAAAATGGTGAATAGTCACTACTCACTAACCACTCATCTGGCTATTTAAGCGGAGATAATATGATTTATTGAGCCGACTGTACTTAGTAGGATGAAAATACCTGTACCACTTGAGTTTCTGACGACGCTATTATTACATGAAGTTCCATCAGCACTGTAAGATCTGATTCATTCGCAATAAGAAAGGATTTTATCAAAGAGGTCTCTTAGCTATGAGACTTATACAGCAACCTCTTTAGTTACTTTGTCGCCCCCTCAAGGAGCAGAGGAGAAATTAATCGTAGTTCTCATTATAGTGAAACAGTCCCCATGCATTGCGGGACTTCCGAGCCAGTTCTGCTTCAAAGTCCCCCAAATATGGGAATTTAGGGGGCAAAAAGCTTGGAGCGAAGCTAGTCTAAACTTGTGTGTACACTGTGTAGCCTTACCCAAGGAAAGGTTGGGAGGGGTATACCGATGATGTGTAGCTACTAAAAAGGGTATTAGTATAAAACAGTATTTCAACTAAGGTGCTGATTGAGTTTAGATAAAATACCTGCCCAAGTGATATCAGCGAAATTCGGTAACACGACATGAGCGTTTCCGACGCGTTCTACAGGACCTAAACCTACTGACCACATTCCGGCGGCTAGGGCTGCTTCAATGCCTGCGGTGGCGTCTTCAAACACAACACATGCAGCGGGAGGAAGCTTGAGTTGATTCGCGGCGTAGAGAAAGAGATCAGGAGCAGGTTTAGGGCGCTCTACACTATATCCATCGGCGATCGCATCAACTAATTCGGTAATGTTTAATTTTTCAATGACAGTACGCGCGTTTTTACTTGCCGATGCAATCGCAATTTTTATTTGTTGTTGGCGAAGTTCAGTAAGGAGCGATCGCACGCCTGGTAGTAAGTCACTGGGTGACATTGACTCGATGAATTCTTGATAGTAGCGATTTTTGCGTTCCATCATTTCTTCGAGTTGGGCTGCGCTATATGTGCGATCGCCGACAATTTTGAGCAGCGACTCGCGGCGAGAGATTCCACGTAATGCTTCGTTTGCTTGGCGATCGAAGGGTAACTCTTCTTCGTCGGCTAAACGCTGCCAAGCGCGGTAATGATACTCTGCAGTATCAGTTAATACGCCATCGAGGTCGAAAATTGCGCCGCGCAGGTTGATAGTGGGAGAAGCTTCGTCCATTTCTGGTGATGGGGATGGGTGGTACGAATTCATTTCAGATGCTGAATGAGTGATCTCAAAGGGATGCCACTTGCCGCGCCAATGTAGCTTAAACGCAAGTCGCGTCCAATGTGGGGGAAGGTGGGGGGTAGCAATTGGCTGATTATCTTGGAAACGAATTCCTGCAAAGCCAAAAACAATCGCTTGCCACGCGCCTCCAGCACAAGCGCCATGAATACCTTCGGCAGTATTCCCGCGCGTGTTTTCTAAGTCCACCAATGCGGCTTGCAAAAAGTGTTTGTACGCGGTTTGACTATCACCTAAATCGGCTGCTAAGATTGCATGAATCGCAGGTCCAAGCGACGAGCCATACGTGATATCGGTTCGCGGAGCGTAATAATCCCAATTGGTTTTTAAACTCTCAGGATTGTAAGGAAACTCCTGTAATTGCCGCATTAAGTACAGCAACATTAAAACATCCGGCTGTTTCAAAACTTGTCGTTTATTTGCCCCATCAATGCCCAGAATTGTTTGCATTGATTTGGTGCGGGGTTCGTAGTCTTGTAAGTTAATATCTTCTAAGTTGCAGAAGCCTTCAAACTGCTCGATGAAACCTGTTTCTGAGTGATACGGAACCCAAAGGTGATTCGCAATATCTTGCCAGCGTTGCCGACGTTCAGGCGTGATTTCGAGTTTTTGGGCGAGTGCGGCGGCTTGTTCGGGAAACGTGTGCTCCAACCACGCGTAGACAGCGATCGCTTTTTCTAAATGCCACTGCGTCATGCGGTTGGTGAAGGCATTATTGTTCACGTGATGCTCGTGATATTCATCCGCGCCGATTACTTCGCGCAGTTCGTAGCGTTCAAATTGGCTGTTCCACTCTACCCGACTCATCCAAAATACAGCAGTATCTAGAATGATTTCGGCACCATAATCGCGCATCCAAAGATCGTCGCCTGTCGCTTGCCAGTAATTCCAAATCGCATAAGCAATATCGGCACTGATGTGAATTTCGCGATCGCGGCACCAAATACGAATATCGCTCGCATACGGGTCGGAAGGTAGTGCCCAGCGGGGTGTGACTTCATCGCCTGTGTCGGCACTTTCCCAAGCGTACATTGCACCTTTGTAGCCGTAACTACGGGCTTTGCGCCGCGCCCCTTCTAAGGTGTGATAGCGGTAGGTGAGTAGACGGCGCGCTAATTCTGGCTGTGTGAAAGTAAATAGCGGCAGAATAAAAATTTCAGTATCCCAAAAAATGTGACCCCGATAGCCAAAACCAGATAACGTTTTTGCGGGAATACTCGCTTGTTGGTGATGCCAGGGAGCGCTAATAAGTAATTGAAACATACTATAGCGAATCGCTAACTGCGCTCGAATATCGCCTTCAACAATGACATCACTTGTGTGCCAAGCTGATTTCCATGCTTGTTTGTGCTGTTCCCAACATTCTGGATAACTCGGCAATGTTACTAATTTACTCTGCGCTGCCTTGAGGGGATATTCGATGTCTTGTGAAGTATAAACTGTAACTATCTTTTCTACTAACACCGTTTGTCCTATTGCAGCTTGATACGATGTAGTAAGCGTGGGATAGCCTGGTGCGCTTTCACGTTGAAATGTCGCGGCTACGCCCTGAATGATTAATTTGGCTGCCATCCCCAATTCAATTTGAGATTGACGAGTACGCGCCGCTAGCCAAATTGCAGGTTCGAGTTGCAGATCTTCGGTGAAATTTGTTTCCGTTTGGTCTTGAGTTAACAAATCCCAATGATTAAAACCCTGGTTTTCTGCGTAGCCATTGATACTTGCGTGAACAGCGATCGCGCCTTCCCAATCGATGGGTGTAATCAAACAGCGCAATCCTAAAACATGAGGATCGGCTAAACTGGCGAACCGTTCAAATTGGATATCGAGCGTTTTACCGCTGGGGCTACGCCAGCGAATTGACCGCCGCAGCAACCCGTAACGCAAATCAAGTCGGCGCTCGTAGGATAACACCTCGCCTTGGTCGAGGCTAAATCGCTCGCTACGTCGAGGATCGCCATTGAGTGTAATCGTTAATGGCAGCCAGTCAGGACAATTCACGAGTTCAGTGTACATCACGGGAACCGCGTCATAAACACCCTGAATCAATGTCACAGGCATCGCCCGCGGGTAGCCTTCTTCAAAACTGCCACGCGTTCCCAAGTAGCCGTTACCAATCGTGAATACGGTTTCTCGCGCATGAAGTTGGTTCGGGTCGAAACCTCTTTCAATGAGAACCCAGTCGGTATACAGCAGGTTGTTGGTTTGTGAGGATACCGGTGCTTGAGTGCTAGTAGTTTCCCCTAGAAATTGACTGACCGCCTGACTCATTTTTTACTCCTCTGCCCGTTTATCGCTGCTTATGCTCGTCTAAAATTTGCGCGGCTCTAGGTTTATATAACAAGTGGAATAAAGCATCGAGATAGCATTGCAGCGCTTCTCGACTGCTGTGCGAAATATAATCCCAAAAACCATATATTCTAGCAAACAACAGTAATTGTTTCACATGAGTTTGCCAATTGCAGTGGCGATCAATGCGCTGAATCGCGCGATCAGAAATCGTTTGCCACAATTGGGGATTTGCATCGCATTGGTTGAGAAAATTTAAAATTTTCCAGGTGGTGTCATCAAAGTTGGTGGGGTTGATGTAAAAACCGTTATCGCCATCTTGAATAATTTCGGCAATACCGCCAAATTCAGTAGCAAAGACAGGTAAGCCTGATCGCATCGCTTCGAGAACACTGCGCCCAAATGCCTCAAAGCGCGCAAAGTTGATAAAAATACCACGCTTGTCTGCGATCACGCGATAAACTTCGCTCATCTCGTCACTCTGAAGTTGCATCCCAATCCAGCGAATTTGTCCTGCGAGTTGATATTGCGCAATCAGCGCATGAAGTTTTTCGATTTCTCGTGCTTCTTCAGGAGTACTTGCTTCGGTAACGTGCTGTTTATTTGTAATCAAAATCAAATTGCAGCGATTGCGCAGTGTTGGCGACTGCCCAAACCAGGCAATTAATCCTGTTTGGTTGTTCGTTTGACTAATCGAACCGACGGCGAGAATCGGGCATTTTTCCGCGTCGTCTAAGGTTCCAAAAATCGCAGCGTCTTGGCGATGAAACAGCAGATCGCGCACGCGATCGCGTTGATGTCGTGATTCGGTTTGGAAGTAGGGATAGTAGCGCAACTCATTGATACCAGGTGGAACGACATTGAATCGAGGGCTAAATAAATTGATACCATCTACCACATGGTAAAGCTGCGGCATTGTAAAACATTTGTAAGATTCGTACTGACCGATCGCATCTGGAGTGCCCACGATTTCTTGATACGACGAAGCAATAACGAAATCTGCCGCGTTCATACTAATCAGATCTGCCGTAAATTGCGCTGAGAAATGGTAGTGTGGCTCAAATTCTTGCCAGTAGAGATCGCTAAACAAGTATCTCGATTTTTCTAACGAATGCGCAATATTGCATTGAATTGCATTGAATTGGCGCGCAAGGAGAAATGATACCAAGTTGCCATCGCTATAATGACCAATGACGAGATGGGGATTTCCGCCGAAATGTCTGACAAGTTGCGGTGCAGCATCAAGGGCGAAAGATTCGAGATAAGGCCAAATTTCAAACTTCGAGATCCAGTTTTGCGTCACATTCGGGTTAAACTCCCGAAACGGGACGCGCAAAATCCAACCGTTTTCTGTACCTTCGAGTTTTTCAATGCGTTGATTGCAATAAGTTCCTTCGCAGTTGGGAATGAGCCGCGTCAAAATTGTAACCTGCGGTTGAATACCCAGCCATGCAAGTCCTGCTTGTTGAACATCTGCTTGCAGTTGTTGTTCTAGGTGTCGTGCTTGTTCTAGAACATAAATAACTTGCCCCATCGTTTCAGCGCGTCCCAGAACTTCTTCTTGCCCTACCCAACCGTGAATGGATACCAGCACAACGCGCAAAAAGGCAGGAATCCGCGATACAAAGGCTTCGAGTAAAGCCGGCGATGGAGTCGTCAAGAGGCGTTCAAGCAATTCAAGCGTTTCGTAAACTCGTCCGGCGGTATTGCCCCACCCTGGTTCAAAACCTAATTCCTGCAAAGCAGGGTGTAGCGTAGTATAAGGCGTATCTGATGGATATTGACTTACTTTTTTCAAGGCTTGCGCCACTGACTCATGCAGTTGCATTCTTGATGAAATGCGATCGCCAATCAACAACGGAATACCATCAAATTCTTGGCGCTGTAAAACTCGAAACAGTGCTTGTACCCAATAGTCAGGATTTGCCGATAGTTGATCGCATAAATAATGATTGAGAAATGTTAACCCCTGACCAATGTTTCGCGGGTCATCAATGCTGGGCGTGTCGCGATGAAATGGTTGAAAGTTAATTTTCAGAATTTGCGAATGTTCGCTGTGGACAAAGCGATCGCGGACATCAAGCAGCGCGCGTACCGAAACAGGTTTAAACTGTGATAAATCAGCACTCAACCACCAACTTTCTTGACTAGCAATGCGCGTGCGTAGCATCAACCAAATAGCGCCGTCTTCTAAGAGCATCTCATGAATCGCATGGATGAGTTCGCCAATGGCTGATGAGCGAAAGAAATAAACGGGTTTTTCTTGTTCCTGGCAATAGTTGGCAAAGGCATGGAGAATTTCATTTCTCAGCAGATATACCCGATCAATCGCAGATAATTGCTCAATAAACTGCTGAAAATCCTTTTTCTCTTCACTCTCTAAAACTGCCCGAATTAACGTTTCCATAATCGACTCCTGGCAATTGCCCATCGCTAGCGCAGAGTCAGGACATAAACTTATCTGCACAAAGCAGTTTGACTATGACATGAATTCTCAATTGAGAAGCATTATCTTCATCAACGTTGAGCGTCAACTTGAATTTTGCCTCTTTATATTTGAAAGCTACTGTCATACCTCCCTTGATCAAATAGCGACGTGACTGGAAGTGACCTAATTATGCCTCCTTGAAAGCAGGATATACCACAAACTAAGGGTGTAGATTCGTGTGGTATTCTTAATTTCTTTCTATAAATAAGCTTAGTGAATAAATTCGCGGCTAAACAAATTTTGAAACTCTGACTTTCAAGTGTGCGTAGGTACACTTTGTCTAGGTAGCCCCGAAGGAAGTTGGAGGGCATCTAAGATTTACACCCAATCGATATTTTGCCCTGCCCAAAAATGAGCGATCGCCGACACTGAAACATAACCGTCCAACTGCTATAACTCTCAAGCAGCGATGCGTGTTATCACTCATTTCCGATTTGCCATAGCACATCGAGCATAACTGCGATACGATCGCATATCTGAGGCATTCCGGTGACTAGGGTAATGACAACAACACTCACCCTAATAGCGACTTATGATGTTCGCTTAGTTACCCTTTCGGTAGTTATTGCGCTCTTTGGTTCTTAAATTGCTTTAGATCTAGCAGGACAAATTGCCTCGGCGCAAGGATGGGCAAAAAAATTATGGCTTATTGGCGGTACAGTTTGTTTAGTTATGAGCATCTGGGCAATGCACTTTATTGCGATGCTTGCTTACCAGTTACCAATGCCAGCAGTGTATGACTTGACGATTGTCTTTGTCTCGATGGCGATCGCAATTACGGGTGCGGGTACTGGATTATTTATTATTACCAATAAATAAGCAACCTCTGCAATGGTTCTCTTTACCAGCAGGCGCATTGTTTGTGGGGTTAGGAATTGTTGGTTTGCACTTGACTGCGATGGCGTCGATGCGCGTTGCTGCTGTTCCAGTGTACAGTCCACAACTGATGATGCTTGCTGCTACTACGGCTGTCGCGTGTTCGGGTAGTGCTTTATGGTTAGAATTTCACCCTTGGACGATACAGGCGATCGCTTCTAGTATCCGTAAAATCGGCAGTACATTTCTCCTCCTCGCAACGGCAATTTTAGGAATGCACTACATTGCGATGATTGCTGTTAACTTCCAGCCCAATACGCAAATAACAGCACAAACTTTTTATGATCGCGCTTCCGATTTATTACGCGATGCTGATATTGCTATGTATCGCGCAAAAACGCATGGTAATTAAAGCGCGCTACGAGATTTTTAACACTGAGATGCATGTGCAAGCAATGGCACGCTTGCAATTAGAAAATGATTTGCGCCGCGCCATAGAACGAACGTCAAGAGTTTCAACTTTACTATCAACCGATTGTATCGCTCAACAGCGGTAGAATAGCTAGCTTTGAAGCTTTACTCCCACATTGGTAGCAGCTTATTAAAGCTTTGAAAACCGGCTAGCTGCAACAATTTGTTCTACAGTCAGGTTTATCTCTGGAAAAGTTGGCGAGATAATTCTATCTGCACCTTTAAAAGCTTGTGTTTGATACTTATTATCGATTAACTGGTGAATAAAAACAGTAGGTACTTTCGGCGAACCTAAGATTGTGCGAGAAGCGATCGCTAAATAATCAACAATCCAGTATTCAAAAATTCCTAACCGCTGATACTCATCATACTTATCAACATAATCATCTTCCCAATTTGTAGAAATAACTTCTACCGCAAGTTGACTCGGTTCCGTCACCGCACCGTAAGTCGATACATTACTGTTCCATAATGTACTAGAAACAACCCCAACATCAGGGTTTCTTCCTTGTTCCTTCCCAGATGCTGTAACAGTTCGGATTATGATATCTTTATCAAAAATGTAATCGAGTTTTAATCGCTCAATTTCTCGATCCATGCTTTTAACGAGGTATCATGCTACATTTTTGTGCGCCCTCGTCGGTTCCACCTGAACAATTTCTCCATCCACCAGTTCAAAGATACCTTTACCGTCTGGGTACTGTTCAAGAAATTCGATGAAACTCAATTTTTTTACTGTGGTGATATTCATACGATTTGAGAATTGCGATTTTGATCGCGTATCAGGTAAAGATTTGGTATTTAGTCACGACTAACTTTGCTACTCCAAAAATCCTGTAGCATCGAATCATCAACAACGTAGGCTGAATCACCATCGCGGATCGCACGTTTCCCCAACCGAGGAAAAATACCGATATCACAATCTTTTTTTTCACCACCCATGAGATAAACAAGATCTTCACTAAAAGGATTGCGGAGATGGTGTGGTTGTTGCGGTAACCCAAAGCCCATAAAGTCACCTGCTGCGACTTCGTATTCACTATCACCAATTTCTGCAATAGCTTTCCCCGCGAGGATATAAATCCATTCTTCCTCGTGATGATGCAAATGATAAATAAATGATTCCTTACCTGGTGGGACGCGCGCGATCGTCACTGCAATACGCTCAAGTCCAACTATACGACTGAGTGTCCGCATATAAAGTTCTGAATTTGGGTTGAGTGGGTGGTGAAATTCAATCTCATCCATCGAGTGAATCTCTGATGCTTTGAGTAAAGAAGGTGGTTGCTGCTCCATAATGACTCTTCTCATAATTTGATTCAATGATTTAAGCTACTCACAATCTTGGCACAAATAAGCTGAGCGTAACTGTGACTACATTAGAGAAGGGGGTTTTGAGGAATTGTGATTTCATGCTGCATTGCGGACAAATTTTACAAGGGCGCTATCAACTGCAAGAAAAACTCAAAGATTCGCTACTCAAGCAAACTTGGCTAGCAGTCGATCTGGCGACACAACCAACAACGTTTGTAGTGATTAAACTACTAACTTTTACTAATGCTACAGGGTGGGAGGAGTTAAAACTATTTGAACGTCAAGCCCAGGTACTCAAGCAGTTAAATTATCCACAAATTCCACTCTATCAAGACGAATTTTGGCTAGAAGCGCAGCCTGCTTATTATGTTCTCGTTCAAGAATACATTCCTGGTAGATCGCTTGAACAGTTACAACAATGTTGGAGTGAAGCACAAATTCACCAAATTGCGAAACAGGTATTAGATATCCTTGTATACCTCCACGATTTACATCCGCCAGTCATCCATCGTGACATCAAACCGAGTAATTTAATTTGGGGTGATAACGATAAAGTTTATTTAGTTGATTTTGGTGGAGTTCAAGATCAAACTGTATCGCCAGGCGCAACATTTACAGTAGTCGGAACTTATGGTTATACACCATTAGAACAATTTGGCGGTAAAGCTGTTGCAGCATCGGATTTGTATGCTTTGGGTGCAACTTTAATTCATTTACTCACTGGCATCCTACCCGCAGACTTGCCGCAACACAACTTACAATTGCAATTTGCAGAATTAGTCAATTGTAGTCCGAGTCTAGTGAGTTGGTTGCAGAAAATGACCGAACCCGCATTAGAAAAGCGATTTGGTTGTGCACGTCAAGCGCTAGCTGCTTTAGAATCTGGAATCGTGCTTGATGCAACTTTGGTAAATAACTCTGGTAAGGGTGGTTTATTTAATGCATCGATCGCCGTACCCGCAGAAATTCAAGGTTGGAACTGGGGCGCTTTTTTACTTGCACCATTTTGGTTAGTCGCGAATCGCGTGTGGATTGGGGTATTATCCTGGGTTCCCATCATGGGATTTTGGATGGCGATCGCGCTTGGTGTTAAAGGTAACGAGTGGGCGTGGAAAAGTCGCCGATGGGAAAGTATTGAACACTTCCAAAAGTCTCAAAAACGCTGGGCGATCGCTGGAATTACTGTGGGAATTGCCATTAATCTTATCGTTTGGCACTTGGGAGTATTGTTTTTACTTTCAACTCTTTTTTAAAAATGGTAATGGGTAATTACTGGTGTTTGTTTGATGATGGACGAGCCGAGTTTAAATTTTCAACTCAGCTAATCCTAAATACTCAATACCTGCGGGGGTAATTTTGAAGCGACATGGTAGTATTTTTAATCCCAATGCGATCGCTGCACGCAATAATTGACCATAAATTGGATCGGCACTATCTCCAGGTGCAAATGTGGTACAATCACCGCGATTGATAAAGTACAACATCACCGCATCGCTTGCTGGTATTAATGCGGTAAGTTCGCGTAAATGTTTTTGTCCGCGTGTTGTTTCGGTATCAGGAAATAACGCGGTACGCCCGTCAACCCAAGTTGTGCTTTTGACTTCGATGTATGTTGTGCGATCGCCATCTAAAACAAAATCTACTCGACTTTTTTTATCTGTACCATAGGGAACTTCAAAACGAATGTTGTTGTAACTTCCCAAAGGCAACAAGTTTTCTTCTAACGCTAGCTTGACAATGCGATTCGGTAAACTTGTATTTACACCTACCCAAGTCGGTTCATTGTCATTCACCAGAATCATTTCCCAGGTGTACTTCAGCGATCGCTTTGGATTGTCACTATAAGTCACCTGTACAGCACTATCAGGTTGACAAATTCCTGTCATAGGTCCAGTATTCGGACAATGTGCTGTCACAACTTCCCCAGACGCCAACTGCACATCTGCAAAAAACCGCTTATAGCGTTTGAGAAGAACACCAGGATACAACGTTGGGTAGTGGTAAAGAATCATCAATCAAGCAAAAGCAATGTTACTACTGTAACAGCGTTGGTTCAATCAATTTCCTGTATTCCTAGGCGATCGCCCGATTTGCTTGTGCATCCATTGCCAAAACGGCCATTGCCGCATCAATATTATACGGACATGGTGGTTTGTGTGGTTTATAGTCTTTTTCGCTCGTTGCGCGATGGCGTAATACCGCATTGACTAATACACATGGTTCTGGAGATAAATTAATTGCTCCATGCAACACTCCTGGGGGAATTTTTACTACTGTAGGTTTGCGATCGCTCAAGGGTATATATTGATAACGGCGATTCACCAACACCACTAACACAAAACTTCCTTTGACTACCAATAGTTGGTCTGTTTGTGTTTTATGAACAAAAAGATCGTCAATTGTGTTTGGTGGAATCTGTACCAGCATTGTCTCGTGACTTGATTGAGGGGTATAAAACTCAGTCATACCCCCCTTTATTGCTGATAGCGGACGAATCTCTACACTCCTGACCGAACTCATACCAGCACCCATAGATTTCAAGACCTAGCTTCTAGTCTAAGCCACCTTTTTATAAAAAGTTGTTACAAATGAACAAAAATACCCAAAATATGATATGGAAATAGTGTTAGCAAAAAGCTCATTGCTAATTGCTAACAGAAGAAATTACTAATTGATCGACACAGTCAAACTTCTGGGATCGCCAAAATTACCGTTGAGAATGACACCGCGTTTATTTGCATAAAGGTGACGCAGAATTTTGTAAATTGTCTCAACTTGGTCAGTTGCTTGGGCTTTTTCTGCGAGTTCAGCGAGGGAAATCGAACGGCTTTCATCTTCGAGAATTTGTAAGACACGTTTTTGTAAACCTAAAACCGCAGCAGCAGCTTTTTTCCCAGCCTCAACGCCTGGTTGATGGTAAGCATTGACATTAATTAGAGAACCATACAAACCAACAGCGCGCTCGTAAAGTGCAATCAGGGCGCCTACAGTGCGTGGATTAACTTGTGGAATTGTGGCGGTAATCGAATCGCGGTGGTTATCGTATAAGGCTTGGCGCGTTCCTTGCAGGAATCCTGATAGATAATCACCGGATGTCGTTCCTGGTTCTAATTCAGGTGAAGATCCTTGGCGGTCTTCTAATACTTCTATAAAAGTGGCAAAGAAATTCGGCACACCTTCGCGTAACTGTTGCACATAGGCGTGTTGATCGGTCGATCCTTTGTTGCCATATACCGCAATTCCTTGATTGACAACATTACCATCCAAGTCTTTTTCCTTACCGAGTGATTCCATCACCAGCTGTTGCAAGTAGCGGCTGAATAATAGTAAGCTGTCTTTGTAAGGTAGAAGCACCATGTCTTTTTCGCCGCGCCCGTTACCAGCGTAGTACCAACTCAATGCAAGTAAAGCCGCTGGATTGTTTTTAATATCGGGTACGCGCGTTGCATCATCCATTTCTTTGGCGCCAGCTAGCATCGCTTGGATATTAATTCCCTGTAAAGCCGCAGGTAGCAACCCGACAGCAGACATTTCTGAGGTACGTCCGCCTACCCAATCGAACATGGGAAAGGTTGCTAACCATCTTTCCGATTGCGCAAGTTGATCTAATTTGCTATCAGGAGTGGTAATGGCGATCGCATAGTGAGAAAAATCTAAATTCTGCCCTGCATAAGTTCTTTTGACTTCGAGCATTCCGTTGCGTGGTTCTGGGGTTTCACCTGATTTAGAAATCACAATGACTAACGTGCTTGCTAGGCGATTGCGCAGGCGTGTCAAAACGCGGTCAATTCCCGCTGGATCAGTGTTGTCAATAAAATGAATTCCCAGTGGGGGAAAATCTGGGGAGAGGGCTTCGGCGACAAATTGCGGTCCCAACGCCGAACCACCAATCCCAATTGAGAGAATATCGGTAAAGCGCGGGGCTTGTGGCGGATGAATCGCACCACTATGAATTTTGCGGGTAAAAGTTTCGATTTGTTCAATCGTTTGCGTAATATCGTGTTTGATTTCTGGCGTTGGGGCAAGATCCGGATTGCGCAACCAGTAATGACCTACCATGCGATCTTCGTCAGGATTAGCGATCGCGCCTCCTTCTAAAGCTGCCATATCTTGAAACGCTTTTTCAAACTTCGGTTGCAATTGCGCGACAAACGCATCATCAAATCTCATGCGACTGACGTCTAAATAGAATTCTAAACCTTCGTGGTAATAAAGCCAGTCTTGGTAACGTTGCCACAGTGTTGCAGCATCCATAGTCAATCTCTACTTACTCGTATCATCACACCAGTTTAATTTAAGTGTTCCACGATAAACGTTCAGCCCTCTACAGTGGGATTGTTCTGTGCGATCAGCGATGTGCTGTAGAATTCTTTTTTAAAGAGGTCAGAGGTCGGATATCAGGGGTCAGGGGGAAGAACTTGAACCGTAGCGGGAGGAATGCTGCTGAAGGCTTATTAAGCATCAATCTGATTTCTGATCCCTGACTCATTTTAACATCAATACGCTGCAACGAACACTAACGTCTATGATCCAGAATTTATCAGGTTGGGTTGGTTATCTAATTTTTCTTATCATCTCAACTGCTGTTTTTGCTTTATTTAGTTTAGGCTTAAATTTGCAGTGGGGATTTACTGGGCTAATTAACTTTGGTCATGTCGCCTTTATGACCATAGGCGCTTATACAACGGTTTTGCTAACCTTGCACGGCGTTCCTCTGATTATCGCTGCACTTGTTGGAGCGGGCGCCGCTGCATTGTTAGGATTGATTATTGGTTTATCGACACTACGTTTACGGCAAGATTATCTAGCAATTGTCACGATTGGTGTCTCTGAATTACTACGATTAGTTGTTAATAATCAAGATTTACCAACAGGAAATGGGTTTACACCAGGTTCGTTTGGCGTACAAGGCTATCCTCTACCACTTGTAAGTTTTGACCCAACGTTGCTGACACGTTTGGGTATGATTGCATTGCTGACGTTGGTTGTTGGAGTGTGTTATTGGCGTTTGTGGAAGTGGGTGGTGGGAAAGGCGCAGCAGAAATTGCAGAAATTGCAGGGGCAAGGCAATGCCTTGCCCGTACGAAATTTTTTATCACGGTTGATGTTGGGGGTTTTGGCAGCGGGATTGATTTTAGTGTTGTTTTTCGCAGGTGCGATCGCGCTCTATAATTACACGAGTTATGCCAATGCAGGGTTGATGCTAATTTCAGTTTTGGTTTTAGCGTTGGTGTTTTGGCGGCTAGAAGTATTGGTGCGATCGCCTTGGGGAAGAGTCCTCAAAGCGATTCGGGAAGATGAAGATGTCGCGACGGCGTTGGGAAAAAACGTGTTTTGGTACAAGTTGCAAGCGTTGATGTTGGGAGGTGCGATCGCCGGAGTTTCGGGCGCATTATTAGCATGGCAATTGACAACGATTTACCCTGATAATTTCCAACCACAAATTACGTTTGATGCTTGGACGATGGTGATTTTAGGTGGTGCAGGAAATAATGTTGGCACGTTACTCGGTGCGGTGGTTTACTGGGCGTATGACGCGATTACGCGCTTTGCTTTACCTGCAATTTTCCCGCTGGATGAAGCGCGATTAGGTGCATTTCGGATTATGGTGATTGGTTTAATTTTGATGTTACTGATGCTGTGGCGTCCACAAGGGATTTTAGGTAAGAAGGAGGAATTAACGCTGGGAAAATGAGTAGCTAGTAGTTAGTAGCTTGAAAAAGGAATTACTCATACACAATGGATACACCCTTATTAGCAGCGAGTGGTTTAGTTAAAAGTTTTGGTGGAATTAAAGCCGTTGACAATGCCGAAATTACTGTAGCACCAGGTAGTATTACAGGTTTAATTGGTCCCAATGGTGCAGGGAAAACAACATTGTTTAACTTGTTATCAAACTTTATTCGCCCAGATAAAGGTCGCGTAATTTTTGATGGCAAACCGATTCAAGAGTTACAATCGCACACAATTGCGCAACAAGGAATGGTGCGGACGTTTCAGGTAGCCCGAACGCTTTCGCGGCTATCGGTGATGGAAAATATGCTGCTAGCAGCGCAAAATCAACTTGGAGAGAACTTTTGGCAAGTGCAGTTCCGACCATACCTGATTAAGAAACAAGAACGTCACCTGCAACAGCGTGCAATGTTGCTTTTAGAATCGGTTGGGTTAGCGCATATGGCGTATGAGTATGCAGGGGCGCTATCAGGGGGACAGCGCAAGTTACTGGAAATGGCGCGGGCGTTGATGACACAACCGAAGTTAATTTTATTAGATGAACCTGCGGCGGGGGTAAATCCTACATTGATCAATCAAATCTGCGATCGCATCCAAACTTGGAACCGTGAAGGAATGACGTTTTTGATTATAGAACACAATATGGATGTGATTATGTCTTTGTGCGATCGCGTTTGGGTACTTGCTGAAGGTCGTAATCTTGCAGTTGGTACTCCGAGTGAAATTCAAAGTAATCCACAAGTTTTAGCAGCGTATTTAGGTCAATAGATGATCGGTTCGCCAGAAGTCAACAAAATCATCAGAAAAATTTTATCTCCTGTACTGCGAGGTAATGGCTTCGATAAAGTCAAGACGAGAAATAATTGGGCTGACCGCGATCCTTGTATTTGGGTTTTAAATATTCGGGCAGTAAAACCGCATTCTTTTCCTTCTGTGTCAGTGAGTGTTTGGTTAGGAATTTACTATAAGTTTATTTCTCCAGATATTCCAGGAAGATTACTCGTTGATACTGATAAAGATGGTAAACTTATTCCTAAAGAATGGATGTGTCATATTAGAAATCATTTAGTTTTAGCTGAACTAGACCAATCTAAATATACAAAATCTCTGCGTTCTTCTGCTGAAGCTAATAGAAACGATATTTGGTGGATAGAACCTGACGGTAGTAATTTAGAAGACGTGATTCACGATATTAAAATAGCTTTTTTTAACTCAAGGAATTCAGTGGTTTAATGCTTACTTCGATTTAGAATATGCTTTTAGTTGCATTGACTTTCTCGCACCTGATTTTTTAGTTGAAGACATTGATGAAACAGGAAGAATGGTAACCACGCTGCAAGAGACTTCGCCAAATACCTTGGTTATCAAGATAAAGTCGTAGCGTATGTAGCGTGGGAGGAGAGTCGAAAACGAGAATATTTAAAGCGCGTGTGTGAGTTTGGTGGAGGGGTTATTGATACCTGCGATTTAGAAATAGAATTAGAATTAAACCGCAACGTTATCCTTGAAAAAGATACTTTTACAAACTCAGGTTTTGTTTTTTCCAAAACAACTTACCCTGGTCATGGTCCTCGCTGGGATCAATATTGGAAAGTCTCTCAAGATGTACCGATTAATTCACGTCTTGATAATTCTTAATAAATTAGTATAAATACATACAAATCGTGGCTATTTGTAGTGTATATCTTTGAAAATCTGTCAAAGAGCGTGCTATATACAAAGTTGAATTGTGTGAGGAGAGTTTGTGTCAAAAGTATTACGCCGAATGGCGAATAATAGCCTATTTGTACTGCATTTTTTGCTGTATCAATTCACAAGCGTTGCAAGTGCTTCAGAAGCAAACCCAGATAACCTTTTAACTCAGTCTAAATCTGCATCAACGCCAGAAATGGCGCAAGTCACGTCGGTTTCCCAACTTTCTGACGTACAGCCGACAGATTGGGCGTTTCAAGCGTTGCAATCGTTGGTTGAGCGTTATGGTTGCATTACAGGATATCCTGATGGAACTTATCGCGGTAATCGCGCATTAACGCGTTATGAATTTGCGGCGGGGTTGAATGCGTGTTTGAATCGCGTTAACGAATTGATCGCCGCAGCAACAAGCGATCAACTAAGTCGGGAAGATTTAGCTACTCTCCAAAGATTACAAGAAGAATTTACAGCTGAACTTGCAAGCTTGCGTGGAAGAGTCGATGCTTTAGAAGCGCAAACCGCCGAACTTGAAGCAAATCAGTTTTCTACCACAACAAAACTTGTAGGGGAAGCTATCACGTATCTTGGTGATGCCTTTGGTGAAACTGCGAGCGATATTAATAATACAACACTCGGTTATCGCGTTCGCCTGAATTTTGATACAAGTTTCACTGGACAAGATCGCTTGCGAACTCGCTTACAAGCAACAAATTTAAGATTATTCGATTCAGGCGGAACGTTTGGCGGTAGTCAAGGAACTCGTGAGGGACAAGACGTTACAGATCCACCAGAACTATTTGGATTTGGTAACACAGGTGAAACACGTGTAGCACCTAGTAGTATTGCCCAGAGTGGTGAAGTTATCTTAACTACGTTGCAGTATCAGTTTCCTGTAAGCGATCGCTTGCGCATTTACTTAGAAGCAAATGGAACCGATCCGACATCCATTACCGATCCAATTAGTCCATTTTCTGTTACGGCAACAGGTGCGGTATCTAACTTCGGACAACTTAATCCGATGTATATTCCCATCGGTAACCAAGCTGGTATTGGGGCAAACTTTTTAGTCACACCAGAACTCAGCTTAGACTTTGGCTATTTAGGAGGAACTAACGCCAATAACCCAGATTCAGGCTTATTTAACGGCGATTACAGTGCGTTTACCCAGTTAGTTTACAATAGCGATCGCGCTAGATTAGGTTTATTTTATCTCAATGGTTACTCTAGTAATTTTGGCGTTGATACGCTTGCAGGTAGTAATCCCGCAAAAGTGATTGTTGTCAACGATGTCAACAACCCTGAAAATAATTTGAATAATCCAATTGTTGCAAATGTCTACGGCGCACAAGTTAATTTCCGCGTTTTTGAAGGATTTGAAATCGGTGGTTGGGTAGGTTATACTGCGGCGCGGGCTGTGGGTGAAATTAAAGGCGATGCAGATATCTGGAATTATGCCGTAACGTTATATTTTCCTGACTTATTCCGCGAAGGAAACGCTGGTGGTATTGTTGTCGGTATGCAACCACGCCTCACAGGAACAAGTAATGCTATTTTAGCCGCAGCAATTGGTTTACCCGACGGGCAAAGAAGCGATCGCGATACAGGTTTACATCTCGAAGCTTTCTATCGCTATCAGTTAACCGATAATATCTCAATTACGCCTGGTATCTTTTGGTTAACTGCACCAAACCACGACGCGCGTAATCCTGATGTTGTGATTGGCGTGATTAGAACTTCGTTTGTATTCTAATGAAAACTGATCGCCGATCCTAGTTAACTAAATATAAAATGTGGGGTAGGTATCTTGCCTGCCCACGTTGACTCACTTAGTAACTCAATCCTGTGAACAATAAATCAGTATGTGATAGTTGGTTTGCAACTCACAAAATTAGCGATCTCCTCTACTGCATCAACGAAATTCACTACTGGGAATGGAATCGGGCGAATATCTGGTTAATCAAAGGACAAAAGCAAGATTTACTCATTGATACAGGTTTAGGTGTTGCTAGCTTGCGACAATACATCGCAAGTTTAATCGATAAACCGCTACTGGCGATCGCTTCTCACGTTCATTTCGATCACGCGGGTGGAATTCATGAATTTGACGAGATTGCGATTCACACCGCTGAAGCTGAAGCTTTACGCCACGGAGATTGTCACGCAGCTTTGTGCAATCCTGAATCAGGTTGGATACTTGACGAACACTTTTCGCAATTACCCTATCCAGGTTTTACCGCGACACAGTATACTTTTCAAGCCGCAGAACCGACTCAATTATTACAAGAAGGCGACGTCATTGATTTAGGCGATCGCGCCTTTGAAATTTTACATCTTCCTGGGCACTCTCCTGGATGCATTGCCTTATACGACCCATTTAGCCAAGAACTTTTTTCTGGCGATATCATTTACGATGGTGACTTACTCGATCAACTTCCTGGTAGCGATATTTCCGCTTACATTGCATCTTACGAATACCTACAGCACTTACCTGTAGAAATCGTTTACCCTGGACACTATCACATGTTTGGACAACAACGAATGCAAGAACTCATTGCAGATTATCTTGCAGCCAAACGTCAACCTGGTTGCCCTGCAAAAAATTTTAGTCTCAATACTCAAGAAATCGTTAAGCAACACACGCATAGAAGTGGTGGCTAAACACTAGTCAAATCTTTTCTCGAAACTGATCGAGACCATTGAGGATCAATTCGAGTCCGAACTCGAAATCATGAATACCATCATAACGACCTTCAATGACGTGATGCGTAAGCTGATTGAGGTAAGGGTACTGATCCGCAGGGATGAATGCAACGAAGTTTTTCGCGACCTCTGCATACTCTGTCGCTGCGAGGGGAAAGTTCAGTTCCTGAAGCGTAAATCCATAAATATGGCTATCGATCGCATTCCACGCCCGATCTGCCATCTCAAACGAAAAGCCTGCTTTGCATAAACAGCCTAACGTCGCATCTACATAGCGCAACATCGCTGAACCTGTATTCATCTGTGACATTAACGCCATCGTTGCCCAGGGATGACGCAACAGCACCTCGTGAGCCGAGATCGCCCGTCGCCGCATTGCTGTTTTCCAGTCAGTTTCAAGGCTAGGCACTTCAATCTCGCTCACTACAATATCAACAATGCCACATAAGATATCGTCCTTATTGGTGACATGATTATACAGTGACATCGCCTTGACGCCCAATTTCTGAGCTAGCTTCCGCATGGAGAGTGATTCAACGCCTTCCTCGTCGGCTATGCGCATAGCCGCGTACAGTATTTTTTCTCGACTTAGTGGGGTTGGGGGAGGTGTATGAGAGTTTTTTTTTGCCATTTAATCGGATCAATTCTTAACGCACAAAACAAGTAAATTCTAGGGTTTGAGTTTGCTTTTCATCTTGACAAACTTACGGCGTAAGTTAAACTTACAGTGTAAGTCAAAATATTGAAGGTCATGAAAATATCGAATACCCCCATCCCCGTACTAGGGGACAACAAAAATGACAAAATGAAAGCGATCGTCCTCACCAAATACGGTTCACCAGAGGTGTTGAGTCTGCAAGAAGTTGACAAGCCGGTTGTGCCAGACAATGGCGTACTGGTGCGGGTTCATGCTGCGTCTGTTAATGCTGGCGACTGGCATCTCATGCGAGGGACTCCATTCTTCATTCGTTTCATATTTGGGGGAGTCCTCAAGCCAAAAATCAAGATCATCGGTTGTGATGTAGCAGGGCAAGTTGAAACGGTTGGTAAAGATGTCACGCAGTTTAAGCCTGGTGATGAAGTCTTTGGAGACTTGTCTGAGTGTGGTTTCGGTGCATTTGCCGAGTACGTTTGTGCAACAGAAACTGCCTTGGTGCTAAAACCAGTTGCTATAACATTTGAAGTAGCTGCAACTGTTCCTGGGGCAGCCCTTGCTGCTTTGCAGGGTTTGCGAGATGTGGGTCAAATTCAGTCAGGGCAGAAAGTGTTGATCGCTGGTGCATCCGGCGGTGTGGGTTCTTTCGCAGTGCAAATTGCCAAGGCATTTGGTGCTGAGGTGACTGCTTTATGCAGCACAAAAAAAATGAATATGGTGCGATCGTTTGGCGCAGATTGCGTGATTGACTACACTCAAACAGATGTCACCCAACATGGGCAGCGTTATGACCTAATATTTGATGCAGCAGCGTATCGTTCAGTTTTCGACTATTTGCCAATATTGACTCCTGGGGGAACCTACGTCATGGTTGGCGGATCTATTGCTCGATTTTTCCAAGTAATGCTTCTTGGATCTTGGATTTCGAGAACCAGTCACCGGAAGGTAAAATGTCTGGCTTCAAAACCTAATCAAAAGGATCTCGTTACTTTGAGAGAGTTGATGGTAGCAGGCAAGATCGTCCCCTTTATCGATCGATACTACGACTTGAGCGAAGTCCCTGCCGCAATTCGTCATCTTGAACAGAGACAAGTGATGGGAAAAGTTGCCATTGGTATTTGATATGCAGTCTATTAGTTTGTATTCATAATAACAAAACAAAATTCTCTCTTACCTATACTTGTTATAATATGTACACTTAACGCGCCTTGTTATGGTATTCACCATTTCAACCAAAGCAATATCAAAAATTGACACTTCTTATTATTTGCATCATAAAAAGCATCTGTGGAATGCGATCGCAATTGCCTATACTTTAGGTGGATACGGTAGTGCGATCGCGCTGATTCTCCTTTCCAATTTTTGGCTCAACGCCTTAGGAGTTGTATTGCTTGCTCATAGCCTGATTATTTCAGCATATCTATCCCACGAATTTATGCACGGCACGATTTTTGCTGAACGCAAGTGGAATGCCGTTGGTGGTAATATTATGCTGTGGCTAAACGGTGGCTGTTATGCTCGATTTAGAGATTTAACGCAAGATCACATTGCACATCACATCAATCGTGTTGATTTTGCTGCATTTAACATTGCGGATTTGATGAACAAGCTACCCGCATTTATCCGCAACATCATCTTAGGATTAGAGTGGCTGCACTTCCCAATTGTTTCATTTATCTTTCAGTGGCGCAGTATTTTTGCACCTTTTTGGGAACCGCAACGACAGGATGAACGCGGAAGAATTATGACGCTTCTCATAGTACGTGGATTACTATTGACTGGATTAGCATTGATGTCACTCAAAGCGCTAGCACTATATTTTCTCAGCTACATTGGTATGATTATTGTGCTACGATTTGTTGATGCTTTTCAGCATACTTATGAAGCGATTCCTGTCGGTTCGCCGTTACCGAAACGAGATTACACCTACGAACAAACCAACACATTTTCTAACGTGATTTCGCAACGTTACTGGTGGCTGAACTTGTTACTTTTAAACTTTGGCTATCACAACGCACATCACGAACTGATGAAATGTCCTTGGCATAGTTTACACGAACTTGACCGCGAGATATTTACAGGCGAAGAAGTGCACTACGTTACGCTACCGAAATTATTAGGAAACTACCATCGCTTTCGGATAGAGCGAATTTTCTCGGATCAAGGGACTGCAATTAATGAACAGGGTAACTTGCAATTAGAGACGTTTTATGGTGCGATCGGTGTGTCGTTCTTAGTGAAGTTTTAATTTCATGCAATTACCTGAAGCTTTAGAAAACGTTTTTGCGGATAATCGCGAACCTGATGCAATTTTTAATGAATTGCTACCTGCATTATGTAATATATTGCAAACAGATCGGTGCTTTCTGTATCTGCGCAATCCGTACAATCAAACGGGAAAAGTAGCATATTGCTGGCGACGAAGTGCAGAAATTCCTAATGTCATAGATTCAGAATGGAGTAAAGAACCTGAATCACTCGCCGCAGAAGACCCTTTGTTTTCCGCAGCGTTACAAGCTAAACCTTCTGTGTATGTTGAAGATGTCGAAATGGCAAATTCGGAAGTTGTTAATTTAGATTTTGAACGCAAACATTTTGGTCATCGCGCCTTAATTCACGCTCACCTATGCAAAGATGGTTTATTGTGGGGAATTTTGCAACCGTGTATTTTTGGTAAATCCAGAGTTTGGAGTGACAGCGATCGCGCCATCATCACAGAATTGGAACAACGGTTAACACCGCTAGCAATCACTTACGTTAAAACTGTTGGAATTTAGCTTTTAACAATTGCGCAAACAGTGCATCACTTCGCGTTTAATTGCTGTAAATTCGGGAGTTAGTTTAATTTCAACATCGCGATTTTGTGGTAGATCAACAAGAATTTCTTGTTTAATTTCTCCTGGATGCGCACTCATGACAAAAACACGTTGTGATAAAAAGACAGCTTCTTCAACATCGTGCGTGATCATCCAAATTGTTGTATGAGTTTGTCGCCACAAATCGAGTAAAAATTGCTGCATTTGCTCTTTGGTTTGAGCATCTAATGCACCAAAAGGTTCGTCCATCAATAATACATCCGGTTCATTCGCTAAAGCACGCGCGATCGCGACTCGTTGTTTCATTCCCCCTGATAATTGCTTAGGATACGCTTTGGCAAATCGAGTCAATCCCACAACATCCAAAAAGTAAGCAATGCGTTCGTTGCGTTGTTTTGCACTCAGCGATCGCAGTCGCGAACCAAAGCCGATATTACCAGCGACAGTTAGCCAAGGGTACAAAGTATAATTTTGAAATACCATACCGCGATCAGGTCCAGGACCAAGCACAATTTCACCATCAACTTTGACTTCGCCGGACGTCGGTTGCATTAATCCGGCAATAATATTAATTAACGTTGATTTACCGCAACCAGAAGCCCCGACAACACAAACAAACTCGCTTTCGTATAACTGAAAATTAATGTTTTGTAAAACTGCGAACGATTTACCTTGACTTGGAAAACTTTTGCTTAAACTACTAACTTCTAACTTTGGTTGTTTGCTGCGATCGCCAGCTAGTATTGTATAAGTTTCTAGCGAAATTCGAGTCATTACATTTATTTATCAATGCAAGTCGGAAATACTTTTTATCTAAGCAAATAACAAAGTAATAAACTGTTAAATAAGATACAATGCTGTTGGTTGAATAATAAGCATAATTTTCTCGAATCTTATTACTTTAGCTTCCAGCTTCATTTTGTGATGACTCAGGTATTTTCTCAACCGCGCAAAAGATATCTTCCACCTTCGACGTTTTGGAGTTTGCGTCAAGGATTTCCGCAATGGCTGCGTCTTTTCCTATCAGCGATCGCCTTAGCTTTACCATTATTACTATGGGCATTAATTAGTTACAGTGGATTAACAACTCCTGTCTTTTTACCAACACCTACAGCGGTAATTGATGCAGGAATTCGGATGTTTACCGAAGAAGATTTACACTTAGATATTATTGCAAGTAGTTTGCGCGTTGCGGCGGGGTTTCTTGTGGCTGCATTCGTTGGTGTACCCATTGGAATTTTAATGGGAACTTTCTACAGCATGGAAAGTTTATTTAGTCCAATTGTTGGTACAGTTCGTTATATGCCGGTTGTGGCATTTGTGCCTTTAATTATTATTTGGGTTGGTTTAGGTGAAGCGGCAAAAGTTTTGATTATCTTTCTGGGAGTTGTTCTTTATAATGCAATGATGGTTGCGGATGCGGTTAAATTTATTCCGGATGAAATGCTCAATGTAGCATATACGCTAGGTTCCAATCGCCGAGAAGTATTATTTCGCGTGATTGTTCCTGCAACGTTTCCGAGTGTTTTAGATACATTGCGTGTTAATATTTCTGGAGCGTGGAATTATTTAGTCATTGCTGAATTAATTGCTTCGCAAAATGGCTTGGGATATCGCATTGTGCAATCGCAGCGTTTTTTACAAACTGACAAAGTTTTATTTGCGATCGCCATCATCGGAGTTATCGGTTTACTCATTGATTACGGCTTAAAATTACTTTCTAAAGCTTCAACACCTTGGGCAGATCAAACTCGTAGCTATTAAAGCTTGTGTTGCCATACCCAAACCGACAAGTGTCATCATTAACGCACTTGCGGTAGGTAAAAAGCGCAATAATCTGATTTGGGTAGGTAGCCGCTTAAATAAATCTTGCGCATAAATGAGAAGTAAGCCTAAAGCTGTGAGACCCCCTGCTAAACCCAAACTAAATGCGAAGACTAAGAGTAATCCCCAGCCAATATGACCAAGTGTGATCGCACTTAAGAGTAATACTAAAGCTGCTGGACAAGGGACAAGCCCGCCAGAAACTCCAAGAGCAAATAAACTACGCCAGTTCATTAGCAACCTGAGCCAAGACCAATGGGAAGTGCTTGAGCCGTTAATTCCACCAGCTAAGACTGGCGGTCGTCCCCGTCAAGTAAATATTTGGGTAGTCCTCAATGCAATTTTTTATGTCTTAACTCTAAGGATGCACTAGGCGCAACCTGCCTGGAGACTTTCCTCACTGGCAAACGGTGTATACGTATTTCCGCAACTGGCGCATTGATAGAACGTGGGTGCAGATTCATGAGCGTCTGCGAGAATGGGCAAGAGTAGCACAAGAGCGCCATCCCAGCCCATCCGAAGTAATTGTCGATAGCCAAAGAGTCATTCATTGCGGCAATGGTAAGTGAGGCGTTAGGGTTTGATGCAGGGAAATTGGTGAAAGGACGCAAGCGATTTCTGGCGGTGGACACTTTAGGAAACGTAACTCTGATGCGAGTGCGAAGGAATTTGCCACTCAATAAAAGAAAGTCCGCTCGCATGTAATTACTCATAAAAATCTTATTTTAGTGTACGAAGGTACACTTTGCCTCAATAACTCTGACTTCAGTCAAAGGGCGCCTATAATTCATGCAGGAGGTCTAATCAATAGTTGATAGAAAGTGGTGAGTTACAAATGTTAAGTGTGGAGTTAGTTACAAATTATTCTATTCAATAGCTCTATCATCGCAGTTAACTTAAAACTTTCTTACATATGAAACAAATCAATTTAGCAAAAACCGCGTTAATTTGCATTGATATGCAAGCAGGAGTTTTCACAGGTGAAGGAAACTTACCGCATGTCGGAACAGCTGAAGTTCTCCCTAAAGCGAAAAAAGTTTTAGCAGCAGCGCGAGAAGCCAAAATACCAATTATTCACTTTCAAGAAGTCCATCGTAAGGAGATGGTAGATTTTGGTAGAGAATTAGATGGTGCTGAACTTGTGCATTGTTTAGAAACTTGGGCTAGCACCAACTACTATTGGGAACTCGCACCGATTGATGGCGAGTTTGCTATTACTAAAAGGCGATACAGTTGCTTTTTTGGTACAGATTTAGAAATTCTTTTGCGTGGGTTGAAAGTTGATACTGTTGTGTTAATGGGAACGATGACAAATGTTTGCGTTCATTACACCGCAGTTGATGCGCATCAACGCGACTATCACTTTCATGTTATAGAAGATTGCAGTGCTGGTTCCGATTGGGATGCACACTGGGCGGCTTTAACAGCAATGGAATATTTACAAACAGGTGCGCGTATTCTTCACACTGATTTTATTGCCGCTTTGCATCCCGTAGCAGTTAAGTAAAAGTGTATTTTTTATGCTTGCACTTCTCGTAAAAACCTTGGTTCTAGAGTGTTACTCAAATCTGGGGCTTGGGGAATTTGTTTTTGGGAAACAAGAAATTGTGACAAGTCGTTCATGTGATCGAGCAAATATATATCACTTTGGGGATTACCCAGCATTTCTAAATTGGTTGGTAAATCGATGAGTCTGACGCCTTTGAGTTGTTCTTCGACTTCTTGGGGTGTCAACTGCAAGCGTTTACCTGCGATCGCTAGTGCTTCATCGCGGTTTGTTTCCATAAATTCGCGCGCCTGCAAAATTCCTCGAATAAAACCTGTAACAGCGTTGGGGTTTGCTGCGATGAACCTCGTACCGAATAAATACACATCCACAATCGCGCTTGGCATTTTAGAAGTATCGTAAATAATTCTGCCGTCTTGCTGCGCTTGATCTGCTTTTTGTAAGAATGGTGAATAAGTGACTGCAATCTCAGTTCTTCCTGCTTGATACGCCGCTGCTGCTGCATCAGGTGTAACGTTGGTGAGTCTGACATCATCACCACTCAAGCCTGCTTCTTTCAGAACTTGGAGTAAGAAGAAATGACTGACTCCGCCAACCTCGACAGCAACTTCTTTACCTTTAAAGTCAGCAATACTGGTAATACTATTACGCGCTAAAATTCCATCGCCGCCTAGCGAGTTATCCGCTGCCATAATAATGCGATAGTCTACGCCTTTAGCAGCTAAAGATACAGCTTCCGAGGTAACGACAGCTTGACTGTCAAGTCGTCCTGCGCCAAAAGCAGCCATTGCATCGGTAGCTGAACTAAAATCTCTAAAATTGAGGTTTAAACCGTTTTCTTGAAAAAAGCCTTTCTCTAAAGCAATATACAAAGGCGTGTAACCAATCCACAGCGTACTTCCTGATGTCGCTGAAACTTGGTTTGTCGTAGATGATGTGTTAGATAGCGTTCCTGATTGCTGAGTACACGCGTGTAGCGCCAAACTTCCTGCAAACCCTGTAAATAAAGATAATGCTTGACGGCGCGTCCAATGTGAATGATTACTCATACTCATGAGTATCTTTATCCCTAAATTGCTCTCTCGCACCATTAAGCGATTTATTTTAGTGAAAAAATGTTAATAAAAATACAATTTGCATAGTTATAATTCTATAACTTTTTAGGTATCTATTAGTAGCATCTACGCATGAGCAGACAAATTGCTGCTTTATTAATCTACTTGCAATGAAAAAATTTAGGCTATTATTTTCGATTTCGCTTGCAGCAATCGTTGCTTTCATCATCGTTGTCAGTGATGGCATAAATAACAAAATTGCTGCTCAATCACAATACGCTGGGCGCACTTTGGTGATGGTAACATCTGCTGATTACCCACCTTATGAATTTAGAGATACAGCAGCTGGAAATGAAATTATTGGCTTCGATATTGATATTGCAAATTATATTGCCCGCGAGCTAGGATTTGAATTAAAAATTCAAGATACAGACTTTAGTGGTATAATACCAGCCTTACAATCGCAACGTGCTGATTTTGCGATGGCGGGGATGACACCTACAGCCGAACGCCGACAGAATGTAGACTTTTCTGATATTTATTACGAAGCAAAAAACACAATTGTTGCGCTTAAGGGTAGCAACTTTCAGCAACCTGAAGATTTAGCAGGGAAAAGAGTCGGCGTTCAACTTGGTTCAATTCAAGAAACTGCGGCGAGAGAATTTAAAGATGTCACAATCGTTCCCCTCAACCGCACCGGGGAGATTATTCAAGAAGTCAAAGCAAGGCGCGTTGATGCGGCAATTATTGAAGATACGATCGCCACAGGCTTTGTTGCAAACAACCCCGATTTAGAATTTAACACGATTGATGCAGGCGAAGGCGGTTCCGCGATCGCATTTCCTAAAGGTTCTCCCTTAGTTGCTGAGTTCAACCGCGTCTTACGGCAAATGCAAAGTAGCGGAGAAATAGACAGGTTAGTTAACAAGTGGTTTGGCGGCGAACCCGCAACGACAGCAACTGCAAATGATGGGGCGTTTTCTTTTGCACAAATTGCGCCGAGTATTCCCTTTATTCTACGCGGTATTTTAGTCACTTTACAGTTCACTGCCTTATCCGCAGTTTTTGGGTTTATTTGGGGAACAATTCTTTCCCTATTTAAAATCTCGACTTTTAAACCGTTAGTTTGGTTTGCAACAGCTTACACATCAATTTTTCGCGGGACACCATTACTATTGCAAATTGCTTTAGTTTACTACGCTACACCCCAAATCACCGGCTACAATATTCCCGCGCTATTAGCTGGGGTGATTACATTTACCCTTAATTCGGGTGCGTACATTTCTGAAACAATTCGCGGCGGTATTCTGGCGGTTGATAAAGGACAACGCGAAGCAGCACTTTCTTTAGGTGTTCCTTACCGACCAATGATGTTAGATATTATCTTACCTCAGGCAATCAAAAATATTTTGCCTGCGTTGGTAAATGAAAGTATTGCGTTACTTAAAGATTCAGCTTTAGTTTCTACAATTGGTGTAGCAGATCTATTGCGTCGCGCTCAAATTGTTGGTGCAGAAAGGTATATCTACTTTGAACCGCTGATAGTTGCTGGCGTTATTTACTACTTAATGGTGATGAGTTTAACTTGGGGGGGCTATGCGCTTGAAAGAAGATTACAACGTAGCAGTTGATGTTGCGGTTGATGTTGAAGATTTATATAAATTCTTTGGCAATCTTAAAGTTTTACGCGGAATTTCTACTAAAGTTAATAAAGGCGAAGTTATTGCTATTATTGGTCCAAGCGGTTCAGGAAAATCAACTTTCTTGCGCTGCATGAATTTACTAGAAACGCCAACATCAGGGAAAATTTACATCGATGGTGTCGATATTACATCTCGCAAATGCGACATCATGAAAATTCGGCAAAATGTGGGAATGGTGTTTCAGCACTTTCATTTGTTTCCACATATGACGGTGCTAGATAATGTGACGTATGCGCCTATCAATGTTAAGCACGTCGATAAAGCAGTAGCGCGACAAGAAGCGATGGATTTGCTAACTAAAGTAGGGTTGGCAGAAAAAGCTGATGTTTATCCTTCTAAACTATCTGGAGGACAAAAACAAAGAGTAGCGATCGCGCGATCTTTAGCAATGAAACCGCAGGTTATGCTATTTGATGAACCTACTTCTGCACTCGATCCCGAAATGGTGAAAGAAGTGTTGGAGGTGATGAAAGATTTAACGCAAACTGGCATTACAATGGCGATTGTGACGCATGAAATGGGCTTTGCAAGAGAAGTCGCGCACCGAATCTTATTTCTAGATGAAGGGCGTTTAGCTGAAGATGCAACCCCGCAGGAGTTTTTCAATAATCCGCAATGTGATCGCGCGAAACAATTTCTCGAAAAAATGCTGTAACTTAAATTTAGCAAATAAATTCGCAGCTAAACAAACAAAGTCCACGAAGGTGGACTTTTTCATAAAAATATTATTTTAGTGTGCGTAGGCACACTTTGTTAATGTAGCCTTGACTTCAGCTTAAATGTCGAGTTCAGCAAGATTCAAGCGTGAACCGTAAGTCTCGATAAATTCGCGACGAGGTGCAACGCGATCGCCCATCAAAATTGTGAAAATGCGATCAGCTTCCGCAGCGTCTTCGATCTCAACTTGTTTCATTGTGCGCGTTTCTGGGTTCATGGTTGTTTCCCACAATTGTTCGGGCATCATTTCGCCTAAACCTTTGAATCGTTGGATTGTATAATTTGCGTTATCAGGAAACTCGTGCTGAATGAGATTTTGAAGTTCGCGATCGCTATAGCAGTAGTAATGATTGCGCCCGCGTTCTACTTTATACAGTGGAGGACACGCAATATAAATGTAACCTTGATCAATCAGTTCGCGTTGATAGCGGTAGAAGAACGTGAGTAACAAGGTGCGGATGTGCGCGCCGTCTACGTCGGCGTCAGTCATGATTACAATGCGGTGGTAGCGCAACTGCGAAGCATCAAACTCCTCGCCTTTGACACCTAAGCCGAGGGCGGTAATTAATGCTTGGATTTCGGTATTTTTGTAGATTTTGGCGTCGTCGGTTTTCTCAATATTGAGGATTTTACCGCGTAAGGGTAGGATTGCTTGGAAGCGGCGATCGCGTCCTTGTTTGGCACTTCCACCCGCTGAATCTCCTTCAACGATGAAGATTTCTGATTCACTCGCGTCTCTGGAACTACAATCGGCTAATTTACCAGGTAACGGCGATGATTCTAGAACTGATTTGCGTCGTACTAATTCACGTGCGTGACGCGCAGCTTCTGCGGCTTTAAACGCTTGAATCGCTTTATCTAAAATCGAGTCGGCGACACTAGGATGAAAATCAAGGTACTCGGTAAGAACTTCGCCTACAAGCGAGTCAACAATACCGCGAACTTCGGTGTTACCGAGTTTCGTTTTCGTTTGTCCTTCAAATTCTGGATCGGGAACTTTAACCGAAATAACTCCTGTTAAACCTTCACGGACGTGTTCGCCGCTGAGGTTAGGTTCGTTGTCTTTAATTTTATTCCGCTTGCGCGCGATCGCATTAAGTGTCCGCGTCAGTACAGCTTTTAATCCTTCTAAGTGGGTTCCACCATCAACCGTACGAATGTTGTTAGCAAAGCCTAATATATTATCGGTATAAGCATCAACAGACCACTGTAAAGCAACTTCTACTTGAACATTGTTGCGTTCTCCCTGCACAAAGATGATTTCTTCGTGTAAGGGCTGCTTTTCGCGGTTCATGTACGCGACATATTCTTTAATTCCACCTTTATACTCGTATGTCTCGACTTTCGGTTCGCTGCTTTTGAGGAGTTCTAGGCGGCGATCGCTAAATGTAATTTTGACACCAGCGTTTAAGTATGCTAGTTCGCGCAAACGTCCAGCTAGTGTGATGTAATCAAACTCGGTTCCTGTTGTAAAAATTGTGGCATCTGGTTGAAACGTGACAGAAGTTCCGGTTTTTGCTTCTTTGCTCGGTTTTACTTGCAGTTCTGTCACTGGTATGCCACGCTCAAAGCGTTGAACGTGAACGTGCTTGTCACGCCATACCGTAACTTCAATCCATTCTGATAAGGCATTCACGACCGAAATCCCAACTCCGTGCAATCCTCCAGAAACTTTGTACCCACCGCCACCAAATTTACCTCCGGCGTGTAATACTGTCATTACAGTTTCTAGTGCTGATTTGCCAGTTTGGGGGTGTGTATCTGTGGGAATGCCTCGACCATCATCTGTAACGGTTACTGAACCATCCGCATTTAAGTCCACCTCCACATGCGTGCAGTATCCCGCCAAAGCTTCATCAATCGAATTGTCTACAACCTCGTAAACTAGATGATGGAGTCCTCGCGGACCAGTGGAGCCAATGTACATAC
This sequence comes from Chroogloeocystis siderophila 5.2 s.c.1, assembly GCF_001904655.1. Lineage (NCBI taxonomy): Bacteria > Bacillati > Cyanobacteriota > Cyanophyceae > Chroococcidiopsidales > Chroococcidiopsidaceae > Chroogloeocystis > Chroogloeocystis siderophila. The sequence goes on from NZ_MRCC01000014.1 coordinate 117,146, forward strand.
CCGGTCTTTTGCGCACCGGTTCCAGACCTTCCAGAACTTGAATCTGATCGGCGCTGTAACTGCTAGTCATGCAAGGTATTCTCCACGAAAATTAAAGATTGAGCCGCGATCCGACTCAAAAAATAGAAAAACGCTCCTAAATTGTAGCATAAAAGCCTTCAAGACGGCTGCAGAGGGATTTTAGAGGAAATTTTTCAGGGGGATGGACCCAACTAATTTTTATCGATCTTGCTTAATGACAATTTGCGGGGCGACAGCGACGGGAAAATCAGGACTTGCGATCGCGCTTGCTACCAAACTCAATGCTGTCATTCTCAGCGCCGACTCGCGTCAAGTGTACCGCGAATTTAACATTGGCACAGCCAAGCCATCAGTTGCGGAACAAATCTTAGTACCGCATTATTTAATTGATATCTGCGCACCTACCGAAACTCTCACCGTTGCAGATTACCAAGCACAAGCACAGACTTTAATCACTCAATTTCAGCAGCAAGGGCAAATTCCACTATTAGTTGGTGGTACTGGGTTGTATATTCGTGCAGTGGTACAGGGGTTGAAGATCCCTAGAGTCGCGCCGCAGATCGAGTTGCGATCGCAGTTAGAATCGCTCGGTCAAACGCAACTATACAGTATTTTGCAACAAGTTGATGCGGTTGCAGCGCAGAAAATTCACCCGAACGATGCAGTCAGAACACTACGCGCATTAGAAGTCTTTTATGTTACAGGGCGTCCGATATCACAACAACAAGGAGAAAACCCACCAGATTATCCGATTTTACAGATTGGCTTAGATTGTCGTGGAGAAAGTTTGCGCGATCGCATTACTCAACGTACTGAACAAATGATTGCAAACGGCTTAGTTGCTGAAGTGGAATATCTTTGTGATAAATATGGTACTGACTTACCGTTGTTAAATACTTTGGGATACCACGAGATCAAGAAGTATCTTACTGGTGAAATTACCCTCGATGCAGCAACAGAATTAACCGTTTTGCATACACGACAATTTGCTAAGCGACAGCGTACCTGGTTTCGCGCCTATCCGCAAATTGAATGGTTTGATGCTGATGCGCCTGATTTGTTTGAACGAGTTTACCAGCGAGTGCAAGCATTTTTAAACCTGTATGAATACGAGTAATATCATAATGCGTGCAGGGTACCACACTTCGCTTATATAGCCCCGACTTCAGTCAGAAGGCTCAATTCCCATTCTTCGCAATTGTTCAGCAAGAATCTGGGCGCGTTGTTCAGCTTGTGCAGCGCGTTGTTCAGCTTGTGCAGCGCGTTCATCTCCAGTCAGTAAAATACTTCCATCTTGGTAGCACCAGCGTAACCAGGTATCTTGCCTACCTTCAAATTCTCCTTGCCATATTGTGACACCCAGTCCAACTTGTTCGAGCCAAGTTTCATTAATTTCTGAATATCGCATTCCTCGGAGTTCATGCACACGCAGCACTTGTCCAAACTGCTCAGTCGGATCGTACACAATATAGTAGCTAACGCGCATATGCTCGTAGATTCTGAGTTTTTTTCCTAGTTCATCGCCCTCTTTGTTAGAAACAATCTCAATCACAACTTCCGGTGGTTTTCCAAAACGCCACACCATGTAACAACGATTTTGCTTATCCCACCAGTTTTGTGGTACTTGTACGTCAAAACTAAGAAAGACATCGGGGACAATCGCGGGTTGCAAGTCTGTATAGTAAACACCGACATTTGCGGCTGCAATTAAAGTGCGCTTTTGCATAGCACTATAAATCGAACTAACTAGAAGCCGTTGTTGTTTTTCAGAAGCAAAATTATCCACTGGTGTATCGTCTTCAGTCACTAGCTGATTAGCATCTGGTACGTAGTAGTCATCGTCACAGATAAAAGTTTGCTCAACCATGATTACCACTTGAAAAACGCTATCTTTAGCTTAGTTGATAGATATGATTTACTCGTATATGAACAAATCTTGTCAGAATATTATTTAAAGCCCTTCGTTAAACACAAGCCACCTATGCGTCTTAAAAATCAGCAGCACAGCAAATGGAAGCCAATTATCAAGCAATTTGAGGCTGTTCTTGGTAAAAATGGCGTAGTGCAGCGCAAGGAAGAATTAATTACCTATGAGTGTGATGGTTTAACTAGCTATCGTCAGCGTCCTGCGGTGGTTGTGTTACCGCGCACAACAGAACAAGTTGCAGAGGTAGTGAAAATCTGCGATCGCAACTTGATTCCCTTCATCGCACGCGGTTCTGGTACTGGCTTATCGGGTGGTGCGCTACCAATTGAAGATTGCGTGTTGATTGTCACCGCCATGATGCGGCAAATTCTCAAGATAGATTTAGAAAATCAGCAAGTTGTTGTCCAACCTGGAGTTATTAACAATTGGGTAACGCAAACTGTTAGCGGTGCTGGATTTTATTATGCTCCCGATCCTTCAAGTCAAATTATCTGCTCAATTGGTGGTAATGTTGCAGAAAATTCGGGTGGCGTCCACTGTCTCAAATATGGCGTCACCACAAACCACGTTCTCGGGTTGAAACTTGTACTTCCTGACGGCACAGTTACCGAAGTCGGTGGACAAGTTCCAGAAATGCCTGGATACGATCTTACAGGCGTTTTTGTCGGTTCAGAAGGTACGCTAGGAATCGCCACCGAAATCACTTTAAAGATCCTCAAAACTGCCGAATCAATCTGCGTTCTCTTAGCAGATTTTACCAGCGTCGAAGCCGCAGGAGCCGCCGTATCCGACATTATCAGCGCCGGAATTATTCCTGCTGGAATGGAAATGATGGATAACCTCAGTATTAATGCTGTTGAAGATGTCGTTGCAACAGGTTGTTATCCTAGAGATGCTGAAGCAATTTTGCTCGTTGAAATCGATGGATTAGCTGTAGAAGTTGCTGCCAATAAACAACGAATTGCTGATATCTGCAAACAAAATGGTGCGCGGAGTATTACGACAGCAAACGACCCAGAAACCCGCTTAAAATTATGGAAAGGTCGTAAAGCCGCTTTTGCTGCTGCGGGTCATCTTAGCCCAGATTATTATGTTCAAGATGGCGTGATTCCCCGTACGCAATTACCTTTTGTCTTACAAGAAATTGAAAACTTAAGTAAACAATACGGCTATCGCATTGCTAACGTATTTCATGCCGGTGATGGCAATCTTCATCCTTTAATTTTGTATAATAATTCCATTCCAGGTGCATTAGAAAAAGTTGAAGAATTAGGCGGAGAAATTCTTAAACTTTGCGTTAAAGTTGGTGGAAGCATTTCCGGCGAACACGGAATTGGTGCTGACAAACGCTGCTATATGCCTGATATGTTTACAGAAACCGATCTAGAAACAATGCAGTATATCCGTCAAGCATTTAATCCACAGGGACTAGCAAATCCTGGAAAAATATTTCCCACTCCTCGCACTTGCGGAGAAGCTGCAAGATCTGAAGCTGCAAAGAAGTTTGAATCACTGGAGCGATTTTAATTTTGCCTAGGTATAACAACAGTTACTGTAGTACCAAATACAACTCAAATAGCTACTAAAATTTCGCCTCTATATAACTGCTGCTATACCTAAGTTAGTTCCAGGAAGGATATATACGATTGTTACTACCTCGATAAAAAGAACCAAACAAGTTTTTGTACTCCGCTTTTAGAAGACCAATTCCTCGACCTCGAATTTTGAAAACGACTTCTTCTAAATCACACGCTACTCAAATACAAAAATCTCCTCTAGACACGCACTGTGATAGTCAAAGTGTTATATGTAAAGTATTAAATTGAAGGTAAATAAGAATGGATAAATAAGCATAATCTAAGTAAATCCACGTCAAAAGTAATACTGATTAAATCCACTTGAGCATTATGAATGCGATCGCCCAAAAATTAGAAACCATTGTTGGTAATTCTAGAATTCTAGCCTGGGACGCCATTGAAACTACGCGTCGCGAACAAATACAACAGGCGATCGCAACAGAAAATTATCCTTGTTTTGTCTATCCTCAAACGCAAGCAGAACTTGCAGAGGTTGTAGCCTACGCGTACCAAAATCAATGGAAAATTTTACCTTGTGGTAGCACAACTAAACTCAATTGGGGTGGTCTAGCACAAGACGTACAAATTGTCATCAGCACTGAACGCATTCACCAATTAATTGAACACGCTGTAGGAGATTTAACCGTAACAGCCGAAGCAGGAATTCGCTTTGCAGACTTACAAACAACTTTAGCAACTGCGGGGCAATTTCTTGCGCTCGATCCCACTACACCTGAATCTGCTACGTTAGGAGGAATCGTTGCCACTGCTGATACTGGTTCGTTACGTCAACGTTACGGAGGAGTACGCGATCAACTTCTAGGAATTAGTTTTGTACGTGCGGATGGCAAAATTGCTAAAGCTGGAGGAAGAGTTGTTAAAAATGTTGCTGGTTACGACTTAATGAAGTTGTTTACTGGTTCATACGGTACGTTAGGAATCATCACCTCGGTCACATTCCGCGTTTATCCCATTCCAGAAGCTTCTGGTACAGTCGTATTGACTGGAAATGCAGATCAAATCGCCCAAGCTGTCACAAGTTTACGCGCATCAGCTTTAACTCCAGTCGCATCAGATTTACTCTCACAACAATTAGTCATAAATTTAGATCTAGGTCAGGGCTTAGGCTTGGTTGTGCGGTTTCAAAGCCTCAGCGCCAGCGTTAAACAGCAAGCTGCATCACTTTTAGAATTAGGACAACAGCTGAATTTACAAGGCGCAGTTTATACAGATGATGAGGCTGAGTTATGGCAGAAATTGCAACAACAAATGCGATCACCTACCAAACCGACTGAAATTACCTGCAAAATAGGGGTATTACCAACAAACGCTGTCGCAACGCTTACGCAATTCGATCCGCACATGGGTTTAATTCACACAGGTAGTGGTTTAGGTTTATTGCGGTTTGATACTGATGTGAATAAGCAAAATATTTTGCAAATGCGAGATTTCTGTCAGTCGCAAGGAGGTTTTCTTTCAGTTTTAGCTGCCCCACCAGCACTAAAAGAAAAAATTGATGTTTGGGGATACCAGGGTAATGCTTTAGAAATGATGCAGCAGATTAAACACCAGTTCGATCCAAATAATATCTTAATTCCATCCCGTTTTGTTAGAGGAATTTGATTTTAATTCTTCTTTTTCTTCCGTGGTTCTTAAAAATGAGTAGCTTTATATTGGATCTAAAACCTTTTCTCTCTTTAACAGACGAACAATATTATGAATTATGCCGAAAAAAGCCTGATTTAAAATTAGAAATAAATTCATCAGGTCAACTGATTATTATGCCACCTACAGGAGGAGAGAAAGGAAGAAAAAATGCAGATATTATTAGTCAATTAGTTGTTTGGAATAAAAAGAAACTAGGAGTTGTCATTAATTCTTCAACCGAATTTAAGTTACCTTTAGAGAGCGATCGCTCTCCAGATGCTGCGTGGATAAAATTAGAACGCTGGCGATCGCTGAGTGATGAAGCTAAAAAAAGTTTCCTTCCCTCTGCCCAGATTTTATTATCGAACGGGAGCATGTCACCGCAATCTACTGCCCAGACAAAGCCATAAAACCCGAACAACAGCAAGGTCTCAAAGCCAATCTGCAAGCCATTGCCAAAATGCTCGATGACGATAGCGCTCCAGATGCCATGCAGACACTAGAAGCGATGGAACTGAACTTAATCAGCGTTCTTCAAATACTCAAACTTGCCGCATTGTGGTGCATCCAAGGAAAAAGCTGTAGGCAATAGTCATCGCTGCTAAGAACCGCTAATTTGCGCTGAGTGTGTAGCCCTAGGGATAGAGCCGTTTTTGATTAGCTTTGACGTGCAACGTTCTCATTGTTACCAAGCCAGAATTAACTCGATTGTCTTTTGACAGTCTCAGCCATCGATTGTTACTACTACCGCTTTAAGAGTTTAAGTTCTGTTCTAAAGTGTTCGTTACATCAAGCGATCGCTTCAGCAAAATGCAGGCGGGTGAAATCAAGCTAAACAACTGCTTAATTGACGTAGTATCAAAAGATATTTTATGTTGTTAAAGTATTGAGAATATAGATGCAGTGCAAATGACTACTAAAAAGTGAATCAAGGCTTTATATCGTTAGATTTACTGATGAACTATTGATGTATATGTGCCATATTCTCAATTATATTTTGTTTAAATTATGCATCAAAGCCTCTCATCTTTGTCGTGCTATTTCTAATACACGTAAATATACAACCTCCTCAGGTAAAGGAGGTTTATTACCTTTAAAAAGTGTATGTTGAATTCTTCACAGCCAGCAGGTTCTAAATCTAGTCATACGGTTTTCCAGTCAGATAGACCGCTCCGTAGTCTTACGCAATCCCAAGAGACTATTTATAGGTTTTTGCTAGAAAGCGTCAAAAATCTTCCAGCAGAGGTAGTTTTACAACAGTTCATCGATTTATTTATTTGTCTTCCAAAAACAACTAATGTAGATCATCTTCAAGCATTGCAAGAAGTGCTCTTGAGTAACGATGAAGATGAATTTCATAATACAATCAAACGCTGCTGTTTCATTTTACTTAATAATTGGAAAATCACAAAGAGAACACAATATATTCAACAATTGATTGCGGTTCTCGAAAATATTCCCGATAGCCAGCATTCAACTCTACCTGCTCAAAGCATTCTTAGAGTTTGGGTGAAGAATTTTGTAAGCAGTGCGAGTTATGCAGAAGTTAAAGCATTTGCTGACAAATGTCAGCAAGGAAAACCTCATTATAATAATAGTTATAAATCCCACGTATTAATAGCTCAATCTAATGACACAAGAAAACCAATAGAACAACGGGAAGCTGCAAAATATGAAGCAAGTAAACTGAAATATCAATTTAAGTTTGACTTAGCAATGTATATGGCTTCTGCACAATCTCCTAGAACAGAAAAACATAAAAATCCTACTAACTTACCCGATGAAGTACTGCGCTTAATTAAGCTAATTGTAGCCAAGCGCGATCCAGCTAGCTATACCAACACAGCAAATCTTTTTATCAAACAAACAAAAAATATTAACTACCGCCAATTTAAAGAACGATTAGAAAAATTTTTACTTCATTCGAGCAATAGTAGTGAAGTAGGAAATGCATCCAGTATCAATCTATCAAAAAAGTTAGCAGCATTAAATACTAATTATAATGATAAAGAAATCACCGATGCTTTAATTTTGAGAACTTGTAATAAAGTTATTGAATATTTGACAACTGAAAATCATCATGAGCCATCTCCAATGTTTATTACTTTAATCTCACAAGGGACACCATTAACCTTAGTGATGGTATTAATTAAAGTTTTATTAGTTTGCAAAGGTTGTCGCATTCATCTCGAAACTTGTATAGCTGAATTAATCAGATATTATGAGAATTTTTCTGAAACTGAGAGAAGTAAGATGACTACTTTCCTTGATATTTTTAACGTGATGTGTGCAATTTATATAGATAATGTTCCGGTAAAAATTAATTAAAATTTAGGTGACGTTCATCTAACCAAGCAAGCGCAGCAGCAGCAGTTTCAGCAAGAATACTCACTAACCGATAAAACGCGATCGCCCCGATGACAATACTAGGAGACAAGCGGTGTTGCAAAAGTGCGATCGCCGTTGCTTCAAATACTCCCAATCCTCCAGGCGCTCCTGGAATAATTAAACCAAGTAACCATGCTAAACTAAAAGTCCCTAATAATAAAGGTAATTGTGCTAACTCCAACGAACTAAACGCTAGTAAAGTTAGCAAAAACCCACTACCACGTAGCAAAACAAAACCCATTTCTCCTAGTAGCGGATTTAGAGGATAGCGTATTATTATATGGCTATTAGAATCTATTTGCTGGTTGGAATTTTTCTTTAACTTTAATTTTCCTAACAAGCGAATTGCTCTACTTAAGAACCAGGGATGAATCCCGACTAGAATAGTAGCTAAACCCAGCAATGATAACAATATTAATAGAAAGCGGTGATTTGTTACTTCAAAGAAAATACCTAATAAAACTATTATTAAAGCAGCTGCTGCCATGAGGAGCGGCTCTAGTAATACACTTAAAGTTGCTATACTAGTAGCAATACCAGCATCTTTTGCAGCAGTAATCCGACCATAATAATGCCAAATATTACCAGGCAAGTACTTGGCAATATTAGTTTTTAAGTAAACCCGAACAAATTGATAGTTATTGACTTGTTGATTGAGTTCTCCTAAAATCCAAGTCCAGACCCACCCCGACCAAATGTGTGCAAGAAAAGTGACGCACCAAGCACCTGCTAAAGTTGCCCATCCTCTAGAATTAATTTGGATTGTAGTTACTTCTTGCCAATGACGGATTAAAGCTTGCAGTAAAAAGAATAGCGTTATCCCAACAATGAACCATCGACTGTATGGTTTTAGGTATACCCAAAATCGCATCAATGACTTAAGAATTTGCTACCTCCTGCGACTAGAATTCTTTTTTTGTAGCAGTCAGTTTATACATTCGGTTACACTCATAATCCAATAAATGTTTGCCTATAGCTAGCGCTGCTTTAAATAATACAAGTAATGTTGCTTTTGCTCAACAACTCTTAACACAGAGAAATGTAGAGCAAAACAAATCTCTCTACAGTTAGATAACAACAGGATTTCATTTCATTAATAATGTGACCTTTGCTAGAGGCAGCGATCGCCAGTTATTTTTTACCATCATCAATCAGTGGTTAAAATTAAATATCGAATCTCATAAAGCTGCCCCATTTTGCTGTATATCTAGTGTGTTGATTACAGCGTAATGGGTATTCAAAAATGGTTATGAAAACCCATCGTGACAGTTAAAAAAATGTTAACCCTTGGATTTGGGTTGCTTAAAGACAAAAGGAGGACTCTGTGAATAAGTTAGTAGATACTATCAAAAAACTAAGACTACGCCAAATTCTTACAGTTTTTTTAGCTGGAATCTTGCTCATTTTTAGTACTGCGTGTAACCCTGGTGATGTCAGAGGTGCGAACCCCGACAACCCTGCGGTTCAAGCTGGCGGCGCTAATAATCCCTACAAAGGAGGTGGAGACGCCTACACTAACTATAATATGTCCGCAGATCCTAAAGTCAACAATACAACTGCTAAAACAGGGCGAGATCAAGCAAGCTTGCCTTCTTCGCAACTAATCGCGGCTAACGACTCCGAAATTCTTTATCCTGGTGCAGAAACACCAGAAGGTAGAATGGAAAAAGAGGCGCAACTTCCAATTAAAACGGCTGAAGACTTCAAGCAGCCAACTTCTGGTGGGTTAATTCAGCGTGAAGCCGACTTAGGAAAGCGAGTAGAGAAGCGGTTAGAGAAGGTACAAGAAGCGTTTGGTGAGGCGTCTGAGTTTGTTGGTGAGAAAGCAGACGAAGCAAGCAAAAGACCAGAAGCAACAAGCAACCCTGCACTCAGACGTAAGTAAGTACAAACGACTGACAAACGAAATTTTAGGACATTTATTTAGCTTTTCACTCAAACAAAACTGCATGGAGAATCAGTATGAGCAAAATCATTACTGCAATTAGAAATATTCGACTGAGTAAAGTATTAATGGCATTGCTAGCAGGCGTTGTGCTATTTGTGAGCACAGCTTGTAACGCAGTACAGGCACGTACACCAGGATTGTCGGGCGACAGACAAGAAGTGCCTTCAGGGATGCAGTCTGAATCTACAACTCAGCTGAAAAATAGCTCTAATCCTCGACCAGAAGTCCCAGAGGAAGCCGTGACAAATTCTTTTCGAGGCGGGTCGATGAATGAGTTCAGCGATGTCGATCCAAGAGCCAGAGGCTTAGAAAAAGCTGCGGCTGATCGCGCTGCTGCTTTAAAAGAGAACGCCGAACGAAATGTTATTGACCAAACAGGCGATCTTGGCGGAAATACCAAGCGCATTCTCGACAAGAAAGGCGAGAACTTAGAAGACTTCGGTAAGAATGTACAGCGTAGCACCGAAGCTGCTCAAGACAAAGCACAAGGTACAGCCGCAGAACTTGGCAAAGCAACCAAGCGTGGTACTGAAAACATCAAGGAGAATACTCTTGATGCAACCGATGATGTGACTCGTGATGCAAGACGCGCTGCTGATAACGTCAAGGAAAGCGCTAAAGAAACCGCTAAAGATGTAAGCCGTAGCACTAACCGCGCAGCTGAGAATGTAAAATCCGCAGGTCAAGACGTTGCTAATAAAGCACAACGGGCTGCTGACAAGACTTCTGACTACGTTCAAGATAAAGCTTACCAAGCTGGCAAAGCAACTCAGCGATCGCTCTACAAAGCAGGCGATAAAGTTGGTGAAACTGTAGAGTAGGAAAGTTCAGGAATTAGGGTTCAGCAAAACCGCTTAACTTAGATCCCCAAACCTTAATCGCTTTACTTGGTCAGGAAGTTTGGATTTAATCTACACCAAACGCCTGACTGTTTTTATTGTTGGCAACAGAACGCGAGACACCTCTGATGTATAGCAGAGGTCAGTTGACAGTGAAGAGAATGTAACTTAGCGTGTTCGATGTCCTAACTACCCCAACGAGACTGCTATAAATGCGATCGCCTACAGTGCTGCGCTTTGCGCAACCGCTTATCATGTTAAATTGTAAATTGATTTGAAGAAGTTTTAACTCAAAGTTCAAAACTTTGTTTAGGTAACCCCGAAGGAAGTGAACGGTACACCAAAGTTAAACTCCGAGGAAAAGCGTTTACCGCATTCCGCAGTTAAAAGGCTTAAAATCAAGTTTTATGCATTTGAATACCAACTGTGTAGTGCTTGACGATGAATTTCGCGCCAGGCAATTTGATGCTCTTTGGCAAGTTGCGCGCAGTCTTCATATTCTGGTTGAACATTAACAATCTTTTCGCCAAGTCGGGCAATTTTAACTCGCACTGAGCCATATTTGGTTGCTACCTGTTGAATTTCGCGTGGCAGAATAGTACGTTCTTGCAGCGAATGACGAATTCCCAAAGTTGTTGTCTCTTGAAATAAGATAGTTTCGCAATGACACACGCGTTCGCGAGGGCAGATAACACTAAGCAGAATTCCAGGACGCGATTTTTTCATTCCGATCGGCTGTGTGAAAACATCTACCGCACCAGCGGCGAATAAAGCGTCAAAAATATACCCGATCGCCTGTGGATTGAGGTCATCAATTTGTGTTTCTAGTACCGCAATCGTCTCTGTACAAGAACTTGTATCACTAGTGTTAACCTCTGAGCGCTGACCTCTTGCCTCACCCAACCACAGCCTTAAAATATTCGGAATCGGTAGATCAATTGACCCTGCACCTAAACCAATTTTTTGTAGCGTCATTGTCGGTGCTGCGCCAAAATCAGTAGCCAGCGTTGTGGCGATCGCCGCCCCAGTTGGCGTAACTAATTCGCGTTCAATGCCATTACTATAAACTGGACAATTGCGCATCTGCCATAACTTTAATACTGCTGGTACAGGTACTGGTAATCGTCCGTGTGCAGCTTTGACTGTACCACCTCCTGTAGGCAGGGCTGAACAATATAATTTGTCAATTTCTAACCAATCTAGCCCTAAGCAAGTACCGACGATATCAATAATTGCATCAACTGCACCAACTTCATGAAAGTGTACTTTCTCTGGTGGAATTCCGTGTACTGCGCCTTCGGCAACTGCAAGTTGGCGAAATACTGCTAAACTCCACTCATGTGCCCGTAATGGCAATTGTGCTTGAGTAATTAGCTGCTCAATCTCTGGTAGATGTCGTCCATGATGGTGTGCGTGTTGATCGTGGTGATGTTCCTCTAACAAATCTACATGAACTTTGGTTGCTAGTTGCCCGTTGCGGTGGACGAGTTCAGCGCGTAATTCATACTCTTGGGCGATACCTAAGTTTTGGAGTTGTTCTGTTAAATACTCCAAGGGAACACCAACATCAACGAGTGCTCCTAAACACATATCTCCTGCAATACCCGTAGGACACTCTAAATACGCTAGTTTTGTCATAGTGTCAAAAATTTTAGGAAAGTGGCAACGAGTAAAAGGCTAAAGCTAGAGACAAAAATTCAAAGCTACTGATTAAAATCGCATTTCGGCGATGCTGCTTATAAAACTTCTGATCTTTAACCCTTGAATCTTGACCTCTGGTAAAGTCATGGCTAAAACTTATACAATTCATCCTGATACTCCGCAGCTGCGTACAGTCGAGCAGATTATTAGCGCGCTCCGTGATGGAGCCGTAATGCTCTACCCTACGGATACAGTTTATGCGATCGGCTGCGATTTGAATTCAAAGTCAGCAGTCCAACGCGTACGACAAATCAAGCAACTATCAAACGATAAGCCACTTACTTTTTTGTGTCCGTCGTTGTCTAACGTCGCAACGTATGCCAGAGTCAGCGACACCGCTTATCGTATCATGCGACACTTGATTCCTGGACCATATACTTTTCTGCTCCCAGCAACCAAATTAGTTCCACGGTTGGTACAGCATCCCAAGCGGAAAACAACCGGAATTCGCGTACCCGATCACGCCGTGTCGCAAGCGTTGTTGAATGCTTTAGAAAATCCGATTATTTCAACATCAGCGCACTTACCTCAAGATGAAAACGGGCGCTCATCCTCACAAAGCGAAGCCAACATTTCTAAAGTCGAGTTGTTTGACCGTTTAGACAAGTTAGTTGATGTCATTGTCGATGACGGTTCTGAACTTGGATACCAAGTGTCCACAATTTTAGATTTTACAGAAAATGAGCCAGCGATCGCCCGCAAAGGTTTAGGTTGGGAAGAAGCTGTCGCTTGGATTTAGTAAAAAAAATCAACTAAGTTGTATAAGTTGTAGTTTGTCATTCTTAACGAACTACTCTCCCGTACTGAAAAAGCTTTTCTGCTCATCACTTTGTTGCTTCCAGTCTTGACCGATACGAATTGTTAAGTGCGAATTTAGATCGCCAGTCGCCGTTGGTTCTACAACTCCTAACCCTAAAGTTTGTTGAAGATCGCCTGCGGCGGTTAAGTTACCTTGCTGCGCAATAATTTCGGTTTGACGCTGCGAGTCGAGCCAATCAGAAACAGTATAGACTCTTGCAAAACCACGCGATCGCAAATATTGCGTGACGCGATCGCTCAACTTCGGATCGCCAGATGCATTTTGCACCGCAATTTTGAGCGAAGTCAGTGATCGCCTGCGGGATGCTTGCACTCCGCCCAACGGTTGGACATCAAAATACTCGCTCATCACGCGGTTAATGCCAACGCCATCCAGCCAGTAGCTACTTGGATCTAAACTCAGCGGGCTAAGATTACCAGGAACTAGCACCATCTGAAAGTTCTGCGGTTCGATAGTAATTCCGAAGTTAACGATCGCCAAGGTTTCGATCAAGCTCAAGTTAGTATCTACGTAACTTTGTATTGTACGAGCGAGTTGCGGCAAAATCGGTAAAACCGTAGGGCTAGTAAGGCGATCGCGAATTGCTTTGAGTAACATTTGCTGTCGCTGCAATCGTTCTAAATCACCGACGTTTGAATCGCGAAAGCGAGCAAATTTTTGTGCTTGATCGCCATCCAACGTTTGCCATCCTGCGGCTAAGTTAATCTCTAGTTTTTGCGTTGCGTCGGTGTAAGACATTTGTTGAGGAACAAAAACTTCGACCCCGCCCAAAGAATCGATTAATTCTTGTAAAGCATTTGTCGTAATCCGAACGTAGCGGTCAATCGGTACATTATTCAAAGTGCGGCTAACGACTCTTGCGGCTAAAGCTGGTCCCCCCTCAACATTAGCAAGCGATATTTTTTCCAAACCAATTTCTGGAATAACAACTTGGCTATCTTTAGGGATAAAAAGAACTTTCATCAATTGATTTGTGGGGTCTAACCGCACAAGCAGCATTGTATCGCTCGCACCTGCAAAAACTCCCGATGCATTATTCCCCGTATTTATGGGAGGATCAATCCCCATGATCAAGATATTGACTGGACGAGAAATCTGATATTGCGAGGCGTCAGCCCAAAAATCTACAGGCGATCGCCTTTTGATAAAACCTTGTCCAGTAAATTGTTGATCTTGTAACGTATTGCTATTCGGCCATATTGGGGTAAATAGTGCCACACTCGCCCCGAAGACCATAGACATTGAAACAAGACCTCCCCAAAACAATAAGGGGTTTCGTTTACGCATCCCCCACAACACAAGCAAAAGATGCTGTTTAGCACCGATGGCTTGTCTTTTCGCTTGGGCTGCGACAGGCTGATTTTTTTGCCTAATGTGCGTTTCTACTCCCTTAACCACAGTAATTGTCCTCTTAATACCGCACTTTACACGTTATGTTAATCTAAGCTGTGAAAGACAAATAGAGATTTTCATCACAAAAGATGAACTTAAATACGAGTGAGGAGTAAGTTAACCCTCATTTATAATTTGAACAATTTCTTTCCCTGACCTCCGACCTCTGATCTCTGACCCCTACATATTTACCTGCGAATAGTTTAAGCTAGCTGAAGATTCTGTAGATTATTGTTTGAGGCTATACTGTGCCGAATCGCAAGTTCTGGATAAAATTCTTCGTTGTTTGTAGTTTAGTGGGTGTTGCTCAACCTGCATTGGGACAGGCACTTATTCCCCGCGCACCCCAATTAAATTCAGCTGCTTTGGAGCAACAAGGATTAAGATTGGCACAAGAAGCAGCGCAACTCGCACAATTTCAACAATACGAACAAGCTTTGCCAAGAGCGCGATTAGCAACACAATTAGCGCCAAGAAGCTATCAATCGTGGTTTTTGCTAGGTGGTTTATATCTACAGACCAATCAATATAATGAAGCGATCGCCGCCTTAGACCAAGCGAGAAAACTCGATCCCAAGAATGCGTCAATTATGTTTGCGTTGGGGTCAGCGCATTTTCAGCAAGGAAAATACCAAGCTGCGGTCGATACTTTACAAGCTGGGTTGAAGTTAAAACCCAACGATCCAGAAGGATTATTTGACTTAGGTAATGCTTACTACAAGCTCAGACAATTTCCGCAAGCGATCGAGCAATATAATAAAGCAACCGCAGCTGATAAAAAATTCTGGCCTGCAATCAACAATATTGGTTTAATCAAATACGAGCAAGGCGATATTAACTCAGCGCTAAAGCATTGGCAAGCCGCACTAAATATTGACAAACAAGCAGCCGAACCACAACTAGCGATGGCAGTTGCACTTTATACTAGAGGCGATCAGCAACGCGCGATCGCCATGGGCGAAGCCGCATTACGCATTGACCAACGCTACGGTGATGTAGAATTTTTACGCGAGCAATTATGGGGCGATCGCTTAATTGCAGATACTCAAAAGTTACTAGCTTCACCTCGGATTCAAGCCGCTTTACAAGCACCACCCTCACAGCCAGCGCAGATTCAAATTGTTCCGCAGTAGAAGAGCGCAGAGGAGAAGAATATATAATGTTCTCTCACCCCTCACCTCTTAAAACGATGAGCCTGGTTGTTGGAGAAATTCTAGCTCTTCTGGTGTGGATTCGCGATTGAGAATTTTGTTGCGGTGGGGAAAGCGCCCAAAGCGTTCGATCACTGCTAGATGACGCTGAGCATAGTCGATTGCGGAAGCACTTTCAGGATCGTCTTTTAACGATGCGAACAACTCAACACACTGGCGTTGATGCTCAAGGTTTTCGCTGTGTTCAAACGGTAAATAGATAAACCAGCGCTGTACGTTTAAAAGTTCGCGGTCAAAACCTTGCGCAACTGCGTGCTGTGCAGCAGTGAGTGCAGCGGCGTCTGTCGCAAAAGCTTGAGGAGTTCCGCGAAAGATATTACGCGGAATCTGATCCAAGAGTAAAATTAATGCCAAGCAACTGCGGGGCGCTTCTTTCCAAGTGTCTAATTGATGCGCCGCAGCTTGTTCGTAGTCACTCAAAAACCGTTCGCGCACTTCGCGGTCAAATTCAGCGCTTTTCGTAAACCAAAACGCGTGCTGTTTACCATACTCTGCTGTATTTGGTTGTCCAAACCAAAACGCGAGAATTTCGTCTACTTGTGACATCAGTACCTCTGCCGTAGCATCCTAATAGCTACCCGCTTTTTAGTGTATGCCCAATTGAGAGGTTAACTTTTGCATTTAGTAGGTAGATAACGGTAGATTTGAGTTAAGCCTTAGATTCAGATCCGTCGTTGGGTTGATGACAAAAACCTCAGCACGTCTACGACCGAGTAAAACACCACCTAATGCACCTAATCCAGCACCACCTAGAACTTCTTCAGTTGCGATCGCGCGATCGCCGGTAATTGCTGCGACAGCGGCTGCTGCTGCTGCACCAATGGCTGCACCTCTCAAGATCGAACCTGTGTTAGACCCACGCGTAATTTCCTGCGTTTGGCTGAATACTCTTGAACTAGCATTAATGCTTTGTCGTCGGTTATTTGACATCACAAGTTCTCTTGCTACAAACTGCGAACCACCGTAAACCGGTTGAATTTGACCGACAATTTGACTTCCTGCTGGTATCAATACAGTACCACTACGGTTGATAATATTCGTTGCTACCGTGAGCGTTAAAGACATCGTTTCCGTAGGAGTAACAATGATGCGTTCTGCTTCATCGTACCGCGCGGGAATCGAAGTACCTGCGGGAATTGTAACTTGTGTAGAAGACGGATAGTTTGTTGAGGGATAAGTTCTCGAAGGATACGGTTGCCGAGGAAAAAGTTGCGCCGATGCCGGAGTTGATAAAATAAAGGGAGTTATAGTACTTGCTGCAACTGCAAGCGCCATAAATCCAGCTGTTCCAGAGTGCCAAGAATTAACACGATTCATATCAAAAGTTCTCCTTTGAGAAGGAAACCACCATTTCGCGTACTTTAAAATTGGCATCTCTCTGTATGATTTGATGCACTCAAGTAGCGAATTAGTATCAAACACTGTTATCTATTCAGACTGGAAAGCGAAAAAGAAGGTTCCGAAGTGAACGCTACAACCTAACAAGCATCGACTTTTGTTATCTCCTCATCAAGGTTTTGAAAAACCCATGACACGTGCTGACATTTGATCTACAGTACGCGGATCGGTTCTAAATGTTACCCAGCCCTCACGGGTAGATTGTCGCGGTAAAAAGGCAATTTCAAATTCTGCGGTTTCTTGATCAGTACCGTTGCTTTCCAAGACAACTTCGACAAGTACGCCTTCAGCAGTTTCGTCGCCTTGGTTAGTCACCGATACGGGTACGACGAAGTAATTTTGCTGCGGCTGCGGTTGTCCAAGTTGAAATTCAAAATTAGGAGGCGAAGAACCTGTATTTGCCCCGTCGTAAACCAAATATCCTAACGTACTAACGACGAGTACAAGACTAATCGCAAAAACAATCCATTCTAGCCAGTTTTTTTCTAATTGTTTCATTGCAGTAACAGTCTACCTGCCGAAGCACCCAGCGTTGCAGCAAGCCCTGAAACAACGGTTTGGGCTAAGCACGTAATCAGTGACATACCATCAAAGCGCCCGAAAAACCACAAAATTGCAGCGGAGGCAACTAAGGCGATCGCATAGGTAACAACCGTGCCATAAATAACATTGACAATGCCGCGTTTTTTAGAGAATCGCTGGGTACCAGTGAAGTTACTATAAAACAAAATCATTGCCCCTAAAATCATTGAGACAAGCGCAAACCCTACGAGTCTCCAGGAATTACTTTCAACTGCGATTTGAGTAATTTCTTCTGTAGGAGCAACATTCGCGGCAAATAACACAGCACCACACAACGCGATCGTCAATTGTCCTCCAAAATCACCGTTATTTTCTGTCAGAAACGGTGTGGGATCGGGATCGGCTGACGACGAGTTACTTTTCATGCCACTATCAGTTTGCTGATCGCCTTCACCCCCGCCTAGTTGTGCTGTACCGACAGAAACACCGATCGCAACCGTCATCGCTTCAACAATAATTTGACCAGCGATTTCATCAGGAGACATATCCGCAGTGATTCGTCCTAATAGCCAGAGAAATATTGCGGCAATGATTAATCCTAGTCCCATTTCTTCGACCGAATCAATTGCGACTTCTAGGGGACTTGCTGAACGCCGCAAACCGCCGTAGCGATTGTATCCGAGTAATAGACTAAACGTAGCCAGGACGTAAATCAGTAGGCGTAGAGGATGCGCAATAAATCCAGCCCACCAAACTTCCATTGTGTAGAGCAAGGGTAAGCTGAATAAAAGCCCTCCAGCAATTCCCCGCAAGTATTCTTGAAGCGATCGTACAAGCGTTCTTTGACTTTGATCGTTCATCGCGCTGATAGGCAAAATCCCTCTACCACATTACTTCTTTTTTGTCAAGATGTCTGTGAACATCATCAAGTAGCCGCCGATCAGAATCACGACTGCTAATCCACCTGCCACAAGATCGAGGACTTGAGTATCTTCCATTATTGCACCTTGATGTATTTTAGATTACTAAAAATCTACGCCTTGTTTTAATTCAACTCCTTGGTTTGCGTAGTGTTTGTGGCAAAAAACTTCCGAGTGGATACTCGCTAAGTCAAAATAGGCTGGTGGATTGTGACAGCGACCAGTGATAATGACTTCGGTATCGCGGGGTTTACGCAGTAAAGCTTGGACAATTGGTTCTACTGGTAACAGCTCTAAATCAACCGTAGGATTGAGTTCG
Source organism: Chroogloeocystis siderophila 5.2 s.c.1 (assembly GCF_001904655.1). Lineage (NCBI taxonomy): Bacteria > Bacillati > Cyanobacteriota > Cyanophyceae > Chroococcidiopsidales > Chroococcidiopsidaceae > Chroogloeocystis > Chroogloeocystis siderophila. Next base: position 135,776 of record NZ_MRCC01000014.1, read on the forward strand.
TCGAGGATGATCGTTTTATACAAACCTGATGCGATCGCTGTACGCGCGATTTCCCAACCTCGCTCAGCTTCTACATAGTCTAATTCTTGCTGTTGACCGCGCCAAACAATTGCATCGCGTCCACAACGTTGATGATCGACTAACGCAGGGTAAGATTGTTGTAAAGCGGCGATCGCGGCATCTTCGGTGTAGCCACTGCCGCCTTTGAGCCATTGCATAATCAAGACGCGGTGAGATTTATCTTGACTAATTCCTCTACCGATCGCTTGCAACGCTTTACCTAACGCACTTGTCGATTTTCCTTTTCCTGCACCCGTATAAATTTCAATTCCCGAAATTCCTTGTTCGGCGGCTGTTGCGTGGTGGTGCGGTTTCATTTCCGAGTGCAAATCGGCAATGTCGAGAAGCTGTTGTGGTGCGCCTCTTCCTGTCGCGATGATTTCAACTTCCTCAGGCTTTGATTTGAGCGTTTGCACAACTTCATCAACTGGAAGTAATCCTAAGTCAAGGACTGGGTTAAGTTCATCTAACACAACTACTGAATACAAACCCGAAGCGATCGCACCTTTAGCAACATCCCAACCGCGTCGCGCTTCTTGACGGTCAAACCGCATAATTTCATCCGGACCAAAAAACTCTGCTCTTCCGGTACGTACCTGGTCGATTAAATGCGGAAAACCTTGTTGCAAAGCTTCAATTGCTCCATCCTCATCATAGGCGCGTCCTGGTCCTTTGAGAAACCGCAGCAGTAAAACACGAGTGGCGCTACGCGTGTTGATTCCTAATCCGATCGAGCGTAAGACGACGCCTAAAGCCGCTTGGGACTTACCTTTTCCGGCACCGTCGTAAACGTGAATTTGCCCTACAACCCTGTGCGAACGTAGTTGCGCTGTGCGAATACCAATGCCGTTCCTTGTCATTGCTTTTTTCGATGTTGATGCAGATTTAGATTTTAACGGACGTCTCGATTCATTGCTAGCAGTTGAGTGGTGAGGAGTGAGTGATAGCTAGTGGCTAGAGGGTATAACAGTTACAGAACTTTTTTTTATACAAAAATTCATCACACTTAACACTTAGTCGTATGAGTTTCGGTCGCATCTTGGTGCTAGCAACAAATGTATTTCGCGAAGTGGTACGCGATCGCATTCTTTATATCATTGGCTTGTATGCTTTAATTTTGGCGGTAGCAATTTGGTTGTTACCGCAACTTGCTGCGACGACAGAAGATAAGATTTTTTTAGATCTTGGTTTAGCAGCGATGAGTTTACTCGGCTTAATCGTTGCAATTTTTGTGGGTACTGGGTTAATCAATAAAGAAATTGAGAAACGGACTGTCTTAGTTTTAATTGCGAAACCAATCAGTCGTGGCGAATTTATTGCAGGTAAGCACTTAGGCTTATCCGCAGTTTTGGGTGTGTTGATTGCGGCGATGACCGCAATTTATCTCGCCTTTCTGCAATTAGGCAATATTTCGTATCCGCTGGGTAGTATAGTGCTTGCGGCGCTATTTTTATTTTTGCAGTTGTCGCTAATTACCGCAGTGGCGATCGCGTTTGGAGTCTTTACAAGTTCTATACTCGCGACATTATTGAGTTTTGGCGTTTATTTAATGGGTAACTTTACTCAAGATTTAGTGAAATTAGGTCGTCTGAGCGAAAGTGTCAATATTCAGCGCATGACTCAGGGATTGTATCTGTTTTTACCTGATTTATCGCGTTTAGATTTGAAGAATTTAGCCGTTTATGGCGCTGATATTTTACCAAATCCACTAATACTCATCGCGAATGCAGGTTATGGGGTAGTGTATACAGGGTTGTTGTTAGCGATCGCGATTCTTATTTTCTCGCGCCGTCAATTTTAAATCAATTTGAGAGAGCTAAACACTTTAAACTTTGATATTTACTTTGCCCATTACTCCTCATTGCTATTGTTAGTTTGCTTGAGCTATCAGTTGGGGCTACAACTTGAAGGGTATCTGTTGGAATGCAAATCCGGTGGGAGCGATCTGGCTCAAGCGATCGCTTGAGCCAGAGGGTAAGCTACAAAGCCTTTTGAATAAAGTTATTCTTGAAAAAGAGTTTTGCCCTCATAGCTATTCAATATGTCGAAGCAGATATATAGCTGGAAACGTTTCTGGTGCCCTCAGTCAGGCAGTATTAACCTAGCTGATGGTGGCTATCTGTACGATCCAGATGTAGAATGGGGCAAGGTATATAATCCAGATTTAGTAGCTTTAGAGGCGATCGCCAATATTCCGTGTCTGGTTTTATTAGGGGAACCAGGTATCGGGAAGTCTCAGGAACTAAAAAACATAAAACTTTTTACAGAAAAGAAGATTGCTAATACCAGTCAAATCTTAGAACTTAATCTCCGAGCCTGTGCAAATCTAAAAGATGATTTGTTTAAAGACGAAACCTTTACTGATTGGTTAGGAGATACTTATCATCTCTATTTATTCTTGGACAGCTTTGATGAAGGGCTTTTGAGTGTTCCAACTCTAGCGACAGGATTAATTGATGAGCTTAAGAAACAGAAATATCAGAATCACATTAATCGTCTTCACCTCCGTCTAGCGTGTCGGACATTTGTATTTCCAGAAATCCTGGACAAAGGACTGAAAGATCTTTGGCAAGAAGATTGCGTTGAAATTTATGAACTAGCTCCGCTTCGTCGTGTAGACGTTAGAGAAGCTGCGAAAGTTGAGCGATTTTCACCTGATGATTTTCTAAAGGAAATTGGACACAAGGATGTTGTACCCCTAGCAATAAAACCAATCACTCTGGAATTTTTGTTAAATACTTACCGCCGTCATCATGGTCAATTTTTTCAAATCAAAAACTTTACGAACTCTATCTTGAGGGATGTCAGCTTCTGTGTGAGGAAGTTAATCCAAGTCGTCGGAGTTCAAACCGAAAAGGAAGTCTCGATGTTGAGCAACGCTTAATTGTTGCGGCTCGAATTGCAGCGATCGCAATCTTTGCCAACCGATTTGCTGTATGGACTGGAATTGATCAAGGAAATGTGCCTCCGAAGATGTCCTGCTTCAAAAGTTATGTCACGCTTATGAAAATGCCAATGGAAGAGAATTTAAGATCACCAGAGAAGTCATTGAGGAAGTTTTAGATATTGGCTTGTTCTCGTCCCGTGGACTGCATCGAATGGGATGGGCACATCAAACCTATGCTGAATTTCTCTCCGCTTGGTATTTGACACAACACGAAATACCTCTAACGCAGATAAAAGAATTAATCTTTTCATCCGAAGATCCAGATCCTAAGCTAATTCCTCAGCTTCATGAAACTGCTGCATGGCTAGCTAGCATAAGAACAGATGTTCTTTTGCGAAGTGATGTCTCGACTGATGCAAATGTCAGGTCATCAATTGTAGATAATTTGTTAACACAGTACGAAGAGGAAAAACTATGGGAATAAGATTCTCTTAAAAGCGTGGGAAAGTTTTGACTTGCCTGGAATAGCCTATCTAAATGCTCCTGAAGAATCTATCAATACACTGATAACTCTCATTGATAAAGAGAATCAAGAGCATGACTATATATTTGTGATTAATCGCTTTGATAAGTATTGGGATGAACGGCTAAGATTAGCTTTACTAGAAAAAGCTAAAGATCCTACACTTAAACCTAAATGTGTTGGGCAGCTACTCAAAGAACTCCTAAAGCAAGGGTTGACCGAAGCTAGAGATTTTGCAAAGTCCCTTATTTCTTTCGCATTACCATCAGCTGAGAACGAGCGTGAAAAAGTTTTAATTGCCGCTAGAGTGCTGGTGGAGAATTCAGATCCATGTAGTTGGTCATTTATCTAGTTATTGATTCAGCAAGATTCATCATTTGGACGTGAACTCCTCGAATTAGCTGCTTGCCATCATTTACATGAGATTCAGCTAAATCTGACTGAAACACAATTAGCTGATTTATACATTTGGCCGGTTCGTCAATATCCTTACAATGAAGATCCTGACCACAGTAATAACATTTCAACGGCTAGAGGTGATATAGCTAGGCTAAGAGACAGTGTTTTGACACAACTAAAAGAACGAGGAACACTTCAAGCGTGTAATGAAATTCAACGTCTTATTCAAGAATTACCAGATCTTACTTGCCTAAGAAAAACGTTGATTAATGCCCAAACAAATACGCGCCGTCAAACCTGGCAACCTCCAGCATCAGAAGAAGTTCTTCAACTTGTAGTCAGTCAAGAACCTTCCAACTTAGAGTTATACAATCAGCTTGGCAAAATAGAGCGGAGAACGCAAAAAATGGCAGATGAGCCTAGAATTACAAACAATATTGATGCCTCAAACTCACATATTTATGCTCCTATTGGTACAAGTGGTACAACTAACAACCAAGTCACTATTTCTAACTCTGATTCAAAAAAAGGAATTAATTGGGGAAACTTGCTCGCCGTAATTGGAATTTTAGTAGCAATAGTCGCTATACCTGCTTCAATGAGTGTAAGTGGCGCATTTAACGAAGAGTTCAAGCAATGGTTCAATCGTCATTTCCCTTCTAAGTTTGAAGCAGCAAGCTACACCAAACAGTAGATAGGTAAACTCTAGGAGAATGTGCTGTGCAAATTACGATCAACCTACCGCCAGATCTTGAACAAGACCTAATCCGGCAAGCGGCGCAATCCAATATTCCGCTGCAAACCTTAATTGTGCAAGCTTTGCGTCAGATGATTCAAACGCCACCTAATTCCAGTTCTCAATGGTCAGACGCTATCTTGTCCCACGAAGGAATTCCTGATTTCTCCGCCTTCGAGTCCTACCGCGATGAACTCCTTGCACCGTGTGAACCGGAACTATTCTGATGCGATATCTACTCGATACGTGCGTCATCAGCGACTTCATCAAGGGCGAAGTTGGCACTAAATTCAGGCTCAAGCAAACTGCACCTATTGATATTGCCGTTTCTGCAATTACGGTTATGGAGTTACGCTACGGTTTGGCACTCAATCCGCAACGCGCCCCAAAAGTTGAACCAATCATTGCCAGTTTTTTGTCTTCTGTGACAATTCTCCCTTTCAGTGCTATGGAAGCTGAACAAGCCGCTCGAATTCGTGCTACTCTCAAATCTCAAGGGCAGCCGATTGGTGCTTATGATATCTTAATTGCGGCTACAGCACTTTAACATAACTTGCTTGTGATTACGGCAAATCAACGAGAATTTGATCGAGTTGCTGGGCTACAAACTGAGAATTGGCGACAGTCCTACTAGCCTCGATGCTGTAGAATTTCTAGCGACGATTACTAGTAAACTTGCACAATATAGCATTAGTGTCAACCCAGTTTCAGCATATTATCACGATCTCTTATTCGTTCCAGCAGCACGCGCTCGTGAGGTTATGCAGCTATTGCATGAGTTCTCGATTTAGTGACTAGTATTGAGATGCTGCAAGTGCGATCGCCTGTGGTAAAATTCGATGTTCTTGAACTTGAATCCGTGCGTGAAGCGTTTCTGGGGTATCGTCAGGTAAAATTGGCACGGCGGCTTGAACCAAAATCGTACCGCTATCTACTTCGAGACTGACAAAGTGGGCGGTACAGCCTGTAATTTTTACCTTTGCAGCTAATGCTTGTTCAATTGCACGGACGCCTTTAAAGCTGGGTAGCAAACTAGGGTGAATGTTAATAATTCGATTAGGGAAAGCATTAATTAGAATTGAGGTAACAATGCGCATCCATCCTGCCATAATTACCCATTCAACATCGTATTCGCGTAATGTCTTGACAATTTGCGCGTCTAAGTCTTCTCTAGCGGCAAAATCGCGGTGATTTAAGAGTTTTGCTGGAATTCCTCGATTTTTAGCGCGTATAGCGGCTTTAGCGTCAGGGTTATTGTAAATGAGAACTTGGATTTGAGCATTGAGCTTACCTTGTGCGATCGCTTCCGCAACGGCTGCAAAATTACTACCATTACCAGAAGCAAGAATTCCTAACTTTAGCGGGACTTTTAGCGTTATGTCGCGTAGTGATACCGAGGGAGAAACCAAACTCACAGTAGAATCAAGACTAAATAAATCTAAATTGTTGGACATCGAATGCGGGGTAATAAGAACACTCCTCGATATGGTAAATCGTGGTTGGATAATGATGCGATCGCGGCGTGGGTTTTTCTCGCCCCAGCAGCCATTATTTTGGGAATATTTCTGCTATACCCAATCGTCTATTTGTTTTATCTCAGCTTTACTGCGGGTAGTTTTACCTCAGCAGGAATTCACTGGGTTGGTTTGAGAAACTACTTGCGCTTGATTCTCAATCCTGATTTTTGGCAAGTTTTGGGAAATACGGTTTACTTCACTGTTGCCACGGTTATTCCTAGTTTAATCATACCTTTAGGACTCGCCGCACTACTAAACCGTGCTGTTATCTTACGAGATTTCTTTCGCAGTGCCTATTTTCTGCCCTCAATTACCTCTTTAGTTGCAGCGGGATTAGGCTTTCGTTGGTTATTTCAAACTGATGGTCCTGTTAATGCCTTTTTAAGTTCTTTTGGTATCGAACCAATTTCTTGGCTAGGAAGTACCACTTGGGCAATGCCTGTATTGATTTTACTCAGCATTTGGAAGCAATTAGGTTTCAACATGGTCGTCTTCCTGGCGGGATTACAAGCCATTCCACCGAGTCGCTACGAAGCCGCCGAAATTGACGGGGCGAATGCTTGGCAACAGTTTTGGCATATCACTTTACCAGGATTACGACCAACACTTATATTCGCAACGATTACAACCGCAATATTTACGCTGCGAAGTTTTGAGCAAGTTTATGTCGTTACAGGGGGAGGCCCGTTAAATTCGACTAATTTATTGGTTTACTATATTTACCAAGAAGCTTTTGCGCAATTTGATTTTGGTTACGCTGCTGCTGCGGCTACAGTACTTTTAGCAGTTGCACTCATCTTGGTTTATTTACAGTTGCGGACTTGGAGTGAAAAGTCAGATTAAGTAGATAAGTGGTAATTGGTAACTGGTAATGGGTCATTGGAATAGCTGTGACCGATTACCCATGACCTCATTCAATCTACTTTCATATCATTTCTACATACTTCATGATTGCTGTCCTCGCTAGAATTAAAACGCTGGAACAGTTGAAAGTGAATGAGTTATTTAGAAACAGCAGCGCAATTTTATCGTGAAGTTGCCGAAACTCCTGAAGTTGGGCTTTGTTGCGTGCAAAGCAGTCCTTTGCAATTTCCTGGACTCAAGATTTCATCGCAAATGCAAGAAATGAACTACGGTTGTGGAACGACAATTCATCCGGCTGAACTCGTCAATCAACCAACGGTACTTTATGTTGGTATAGGCGGTGGTTTAGAAGCGTTACAGTTTGCCTATTTCTCGCGTCGTCCTGGTGGCGTGATTGCAGTAGAACCTGTTGCAGCAATGCGTTTGGCTGCTAAGCGGAATTTAGAAATTGCAGTACAACAAAACTCTTGGTTTGATCCTAGCTTTGTCGAGGTTCGCGAAGGTGATGCGTTTAGCTTACCTGTTGCGGATGCCTCAGTTGATGTCGTTGCCCAAAATTGTTTATTTAATATTTTTGCACCCGATGACCTTTCGCAAGCACTCAAAGAAGCATTTCGAGTGTTAAAACCTGGTGGAAGATTGCAAATGAGTGACCCAATCGCTACTCGTCCTATTCCTACACATCTACAACAAGACGAGCGATTACGCGCAATGTGCTTATCAGGGGCGCTTACCTACGAACAGTATATCGAAAAAATTGTTGATGCTGGCTTTGGTCAAGTAGAAATTCGGGCGCGTCGTCCTTATCGATTGTTAGACTGCGATACCTATAATTTGGAGACAGATTTACTTCTAGAAAGTCTCGATTCTGTGGCTTTTAAAGTACCAATTCCAAAAGATGGCGCTTGTATTTTTACAGGAAAAACCGCTATATATTGTGGCAAAGAAGAAGCTTTTGATGACAATAATGGTCACATTTTGCAACGCGGAGTACCAGCCGTTGTTTGCGATAAAACTGCAGCTAAACTAGGTTCATTATTACAACAAGAAGTTATGATTACCAAATCAACCTGGCATTATATCGGTGGTGGTTGCTGTTGATTTTAATATCAGAAAACAGCTTAGCGGTTTTAACCACAGCTACAAAAGTAAACCTCTGAAGAAAGGTTTTTATCACTATTTTTATTTAGCCCACCTTCGTGGGCTTAGTCTGTTAAGCGGCGGCTTCAGTCGTCAAGTAATCAATAAAAATTCTCCTGTACCATGACACAAACCCTATCACTAGCACCTTTTAAATCAAAGCTTTGCTCATCTTTAACTAAAAGTAAAATAAAAGTACTGCAAATTAATTTAGGTAAGCGTTGTAATTTAGCTTGTATCCATTGTCATGTCGAAGCAGGACCAAAACGTACTGAAGAACTTTCCCCCGAAGTTTGCCAGCAATTAATTCAAGTTATTCAAACTTTCCCTGAAATTGAGATTGTCGATCTCACTGGTGGCGCACCAGAAATGAACTATGGATTTAAGCCATTAGTACAAGCCGCCAGAAATGTAGGGAAAAAAGTTATTGTCCGTTCTAATTTAGTCATTTATTTTGAGTCAGAATTTGCATATTTACCAGACTTTTTCGCTCAGCATCAGCTTCATGTTGTAGCATCACTACCTTGTTATATATCAGATAATGTTGATAAAATGCGCGGTTCTGGTGTCTTTGATGCGTCGATTCGGGCTTTACAATGGCTCAATAGACTAGGATATGGTAAAGCACCAAATCTTATTTTAGATTTAGTATTTAATCCACAATTACCTGTGAGTGAAGAGAAATTCTCCCTGCCTCCAGACCAAGGAAAACTAGAACAAACTTATAAAATGTTCTTGCAAGAACATTTTGGTATTGTGTTTAATCACCTCTTTACGATCGCAAACTTACCTGTTGGTAGAAGCGCTGGGTATCTACAACGTCAAAAACTGTACACGCCTTACTTAAAGTTTTTGGAAAGTAATTTCAATGCAAGTACTGTAGAGCATTTAATGTGTCGCAGTGAATTATCAGTAGATTATCTAGGAAATGTTTATGACTGCGATTTTAATCAAATGATGAATTTACCTGCAAAAACTCGCAATGATGAAGTAATAAATATCACTAAAATACTTGAAGCTGGTACTTTGGATTTAATTGATGAAATTCAAACAGCACCTTATTGCTATGGTTGTACCGCTGGATCGGGTTCTAGTTGTGGTGGTGCTTTAGTTGAAGAATGATAGAGCATTTTGGCAATGGCTTGCAGATCGGCTTTGAGGGCTTGCTGTTGTTCGGGTTTTATGGCTTTGTCTGGGGAGTAGATTGCTTTGATTTTCGCCGATATAGCCTAACTTTTCCAGTCCTCCTGTCCTCCTTAAGCATTTCTACTTAGTGCAAAGGTGACATGCTCCCCCTACTTATTATTAATTGCAACCAGAACAATTAAGAAATTAAGCCTCCTTAAACACGAGTTAAAATAGGTTGAAATGGTTGCAGTAAAATTCCTAAAATTTTCTCAACTTCTTTAATATGGTATTCAATTTTGTCGATATAAACCATAGTTTCTTCTAAAATAAAAAACTTCCAATTAGTTCCCGTAGTTACCGCGCCATAGATACGTTCAACTTCATTTCCTTGATTTTTTGGCTAAAGTATTGAGCCGCTACCATTGCTGCAACACAGTGACCAAGCGCACCGATAATATCTTCTTTTGCCTCAAAAATGATCATTACAGGAGCCGTAATAAATAATTGCTCTTGAGAACCACTTATGATGTAGTCACAACAACCTTGTAACCCTTTACTAGGAGCGACATTAAATTCGTTTTCAGAAAATAAAGATATCTGATTATTTAAGAATCTTCTTACTTCTGCTAAAAGTAGTGCAATTAAAAACTCTGATCTAGCTTTTTCTGGAGAAATAGAGGTCGCCAAAGGAATATAATTGCATAAAAGAACTCTCAATGTTTATGATGGTAAAACTGGCTTGCTGTCAGCAAACAAGTTACGACTTTCATCTAGTGTTAAGTCAAACTCTTTTTTAACCTTAGCAAGACTGACATCGCTATACGCCATCTTCGAGAATCTCTAATTTTAAAAACTTAACAATTTCAATCTAGTCAGAAATTGAACCATTTTACTACATATCTTCACTGGATACTTACTTATAGATTGATCGAAATAGCTTCCACAGGACAAGTAGGGATACACTGTTCGCAGACAATGCAGCGCGATCGCGTGAATGTGAGACGATACGTTTGGGGGTCGAGCGTTAAGGCTTCGGTGGGACAAACACCCGTACACAAGCCACAATCAACGCAGCTATCTTGATCGATAACGATTTCTGTGACACTTTGCGAGACATGAATATGCAGTGATCGCATCCATTCAATCGCCGCATCAAGCTGATCGATATCGCCGGATAGTTCAACAACGAGTTTACCAACTTGATTTGGGGCTACTTGGGCGCGGATAATATTTGCTGCCACGTTAAAATCTTTTGCTAGGCGATAAGTAACAGGCATTTGTACCGCGCGTTTAGGAAAGGTCAGCGTAACTCGCTTTTTCATGACTTCAAATTTATGGTGTCATTCACTCTAGTGTAGCGATGCGAGGAAAGACTAGAGGTTGTCGCGGCTTCGGTTACACTGAAATTATTATGCCTGAACAAGTTTTAAGCAAAATCTTATGAGTGTGAGTTCACCAGAAGCGAATACTGGAAAGCGCGTGAGAAATTTTTTAATTGTCTTAGTGGCGATCGCGCTGAGTGTCGCCTTAGTTTTAGGCTTGAGAAATCAAACAAGTGCGGTTTCGTTGACACATCTTGACGAAGAGTCAGTACCGCTAGAAGTAGCGCTAAGTAACGGTAAACCCTCGCTAATCGAATTTTATGCGAATTGGTGTACTAGCTGTCAGGCAATGGCACCAGATATGGCACAACTCAAGCAGGAGTATGGAGAATCGGTTAACTTTGTGATGCTGAATGTCGATAATAGCAAGTGGTTGCCGGAGATTTTAACGTATCGCGTTGATGGCATTCCACATTTTGTGTTTTTGAATAAAGCAGGCGAAGCGATCGCGCAAAGCATTGGCGAACAACCTCGTATGGTTATGGCAACGAATTTAGATGCTTTAGTTGCTGAGTCACCGCTACCTTACGCCCAACGTAGCAGCGGTCAAGTTTCTAAGTTTACTGCACCTGTCACACCAGCAGATAATGCAGACGATCCGCGACTGCACAGTAGTCAAGTCGTCAATTAGAATATTTTCAATACTATTGCAGGCAAATTTCTAGTTTGTCTGCGACAAATCAAATAATATGCTAACGCTGGCAATCATTGTCCTTGTCATTCTTACTGGTTCAGCATTTTGCTCTGGTGTAGAAACTGCGCTACTATCGATATCGACAATTCGGGTGCGTCAGTTAGCACAGAGTAATATTCCTTCAGCGATCGCACTACTGTCGATTAAAGAGAAAATTAGTCGTCCGATTGCAACAATTGTCATTCTCAATAATATATTCAACATCGTTGGGAGCATTGTTATCGGTAGTGTTGCAACCAATGTTTTAGGAAACGCCTGGTTAGGAATTTTTTCGGCAATTCTCACGTTTCTAATTATTATTTTTGGTGAAATTGTTCCTAAAACTGTTGGGGAAAGATACGCTGAACCAATTTCTTTACTTGCAGCAGTACCTGTTAGAGGGCTGACTTTTTTATTAAAACCTTTAGTTTGGATTGTTGAAAAAGCGACACAGCCTTTTACTAAGGGTAAAAGAAGACCAACCACCAATGAAGCGGAAATTAAATTATTAGCAAATATTGGCTATCAAGAAGGCATTATTGAAGACGATGAAGCTGAAATGATTCAGCGCGTCTTTCGGTTAAATGACCTCACGGCTGCGGATTTAATGACCCCGCGAACCATTGTCACATATTTATCAGGCGCTCTCACATTAGGAGAGTGCAAAAGAGAAATTATTGCTTCACAACATACGCGGATTATTGTAGTAGGAGAATCTATTGACCAAGTTTTAGGATTTGCGCTTAAACAAAAGTTGCTAGCAGCAATGGTTGAAGGAAATAATGACCAAAAAATTGCGAGTCTCACGCGTAAAGTCCGCTTTGTTCCTGAGACGATTCGAGCAGATAAATTGCTCAAAAACTTTCTAGAAGCGCGCGAACATTTAGCAGTTGTTGTTGATGAGTACGGTAATGTTGCAGGAGTTGTAACTTTAGAAGATGTGCTAGAAGTGCTAACTGGAGAGATTGTAGATGAAACAGATCGTATTATCGATCTTCAAGAAACTGCCCGAAAAAAACGGGAACGAATGTTACAGTTCAGGTTTTTTGGGAATAAATCTACGAAGAAAAAACCTTAATTTCACTTGTTGATAATCAAAACTTTTAAAGCGCTTTTAAATTACTATTATGACTTATCTTAAGAGATCGTCATATACTACTATTCTTGGATAAATTAATAGGAAAAATCCCATCCACGTTAGTACAGGAATAGCGACAAGGATCGTTAACCAAAGAGTTTGAAATAGAATCCAACTACCGCTGATGAGTGTCACTCCAGTTAGTAAGATTGACCAAGGCTGACACCACCAGGGTTTATAGTTCCAGACACTAACAGTTTTTTGCTCGGACATTGCAGCGATCACAACAGGACTCTTGCATAGTTATATCATTTTGATGCAAAACTTTATATGCGATTAAGAGCGATTTATAAGGATTTTTGCAAAAATCTTTTGTAGTAACAAGTGAACTAGTGGAACTTGACTACTTTCTATGACAGACGCTTTACACACCCTGACATTTGAAAACCCTCATCGTCCTTTGTGGTTGCGCGGAGTAAACTGGGCAGGAGAAACGCTAAAACAGAATAAAATTTCGTTAGTTAACCTTGCAGAAGCATCACTGTTGACTGCTGCAACTCGGAAAACTGGATTAGCTGACTGGGGAGATGAAAGTTTTCGGCTTCCACTACAGATGCTACTCAAATCTTTAGAAGAAGACGCTGAACTTACCTTATTTGGGCGCTATTTTATGCGCAAGTTGTGTATTCAACTGCTGATCAATCGGTTGCGTATTCAAGAAGATATCAAATGTTATCCTGAAATACGACAAGTAGCGATCGCGCGACCATTATTTATTCTAGGAATGCCCAGAACTGGAACTACGTTACTTCATAATTTGTTAGCGCAAGATCCTGCAAGTCGCTGGTTACATTTGTGGGAAATGGCAAGCCCTTCACCACCGCCTGAGTACCACAACCGCCATAGCGATCCGCGAATTCAAAAGGTAGAAAAACTCGTTCAACGATATAATGCTTTAGCACCGCAACTGGCGACAGCACACAACTTGAATCCTCATAGACCTGAAGAATGTAATCCTTTGTTTGAGCATGAATTTGCTAGCTTAATATTTGAGATTCGGGCGAATGTGGAGAGTTATGCCGCATGGATGGAAACTTATGATATGCTCAAAGCGTATCAATTTTATCGCCAGCAGTTGCAACTTTTAGCATGGCACTATCCGCCAGATAGTCATTGGGTATTCAAAGCACCAGCGCATATATTTTATTTAGATACATTGATTAAAGTTTTTCCTGATGCTTGCATCGTGCAAACACACCGCGATCCGCTGAAAGTACTTCCTTCAATATGCAGTTTAACGGCGATTGTGCGCGGAATTTATAGCGATCGCATCGAACTAAAAACCTTAGGAAACTACTGGAGCGATCGCATAGCTAAAGCTTTAAAACGCGAGATGCAAGTCCGCGATTCTCAAGCGCCTTCGCGCTTCTATGATGTAGAATACCACAACCTTGTGCAAGATCCGATTGGGACAGTACGCCAGATCTATGCGAATTTTGGTTATGGTTTTAATCTCCAAATGGCAGAAAATATTCAAACTTGGCTGGCGCGAAACCCTCAGCATAAGCATGGAGTGCATCGGTACTCTTTAGATCAGTTTGGGCTCGATCCTGAAAAGGTAAACGATCAATTCGAGCAATACTGTGACAGATTCAATGTTAAGCGCGAGTAAGTTGCAGCGGTCGCACTTTATGTTTCAGAACCTGAACTGTTGTGTTGCGCATCCGCAGGTTCAAACTTAACTTTATTGTATAAATCGAGGAGGGAAATCTCAAAAGGGACTGTTGTTAAAGCAACGGCTTCATCTTCTTGATCGTACTCGCGCAGTTCCCAGCGTTTTTTTCCTGTTTGCGAAAGGTGATCGATGTGGATTGAGTTTTGATCGATGAGTAAGTACTCTTGGAAAGAAGCGATCGTTCGATAAGCACGAAATTTTTCTTCGCGATCATAACCTTGAGTCGATTCTGATAAGACTTCGACAATAACGCGCGGATTAGTAATTGTGTCTGTACGGTTATTGTAATACTCTGGTTCTCCAGCTATCACCATAACATCTGGATAGGTGTAAAACCGCTTGTCGGGTATCCACAACCGGACATTTCCGATAAAAACTTCGTAGTTTTGCTGCCTAAACGCAAAATTTAGTGCAGTATATAAATTACCTGCAATTCGATTATGCTTTGTTGAACCGCCTGCCATTGGAACTATTTGCCCATCGAGATATTCACTTTTGAATTCAGCAGCCTCCTCTAACTTCAAGTATTCCTCTGGAGTGTAGTAGCGCTGTTCTGTTTGCATAATCTCAAGCAAAGTTTGTTAGTGTCGCGACGAATCGTTATCCCACATTTTAGCGTTTCGCATAAAATAATACTAATGTACTAACTCGCGCACTAACTTCGCCAATCTTTCCGCACTATCAGGAACTGCTATTTTTTCCGCAGCAGCAGCCATTTTTTGTAATTCGCTGGGTGAGTGTAATAATTCCAACACTTGACGTTGTAACACTTCAGGAGTTAATTCTTTTTGGCGAAATACGATCGCTGCACCGGATGCAGCTAAAACTTGGGCATTGTAGAATTGATGGTCTTCCGCAGCTGCTGGGAAGGGAATAAAAATTGCAGGTTTGCAAGTCATTGCTAACTCGGTGACAGTACCAGCCCCCGATCGCCCAATCGCTAAATTTGCTCTGTGCAGCAAACTTGCCATGTTGTCGTAAAAAGGTAGCGGAAAATACTGCGGATGTTGCAGACTTGCGACATCAGGATCGTTGTTTCCTGTCAAATGTACAATCCACACGCCAGCGTCAAACCATGCAGGTGCGCATTGGCGGATAATTTGATTAACTGCAACCGCACCTTGGCTACCGCCAACAACAATAACCAGAAAAGCATCGTCGGGGATGGGGAGATCAAGCGGAGGTAATTGTTTCTTTGCACTTAAAAACTGCGATCGCACAGGTGTCCCTGTATAAATTGTGTTAATTCGTGGTAAGTACTGGGCTGCGGGTTCAAATCCCAGTGCGACAGCCGTACAAAACGAGCTAAAAAAGCGCGTAACTTTTCCAGGAATCGCGTTAGATTCGTGGAGAATCGCCGGAATTCCGAGCGATCGCGCCGCAAGCACAGCAGGGGCGGCGATGTAACCGCCAGTTGTGAAGACACCTTGAAATGCGCCTTGTTGTAATACCTGGCGTACTTGAAAAACAGAAGTCGCAATTTTACTCAGATTACGTAGCGTGTTCAAACCCAAGCGCTCTTGAAATCCTGCAACTGAGATTTTATGAAGTGGATATTGTGCGGGAACTAACTGCGTTTCTAAGCGGTCGGGAACGCCCAACCACTCAATTTCGTAATCTGGCAGTTGTTCAGCTAGCGCGATCGCGGGAAACAGATGTCCGCCAGTACCACTCGCCGCAATTAATAATTTTGTTGCCATTGAGTTACCAAGTCAACGCCCAGGTTAGCTTAAGATGAAACAATTAACTGTTTTATAGTAATCAAATATCAAGCTATCACCGATGCGTAACTTTATGCTTTTTTTAAGCGGCTTCCACATGATTTTTCAAAAAAATAAGTTGTCAACGAACAATTGGCTAGCACTTTTGTTAATCACTTTAGGTTTAGTGCTACAATCGCACCGCACTCAAGCGCAAACAACACCCGCCGCGCCTCCCGTACTGACAAACTTGCTAGCACGCATTGATGCAGCTGCTAACGCGCATAATCCTCAAGCCGTAATACAATACTATGGAACTAATTTCACCCATACCGACGGCTTAACACGCCAAACTATGGCGCAGTCATTAACGCAACTTTGGCAACGCTACCCGCAACTGAGATATACAACACGCGTTGAATCTTGGAAGCCAGAGGGACGCGCGATCATTGCTGAGACAATTACAAATATTAGCGGTAGTCAGGTGCAGGACAATCGCAATTTACTGTTCAATGCAACGATTCGATCACGACAGCGAGTTGAAAATGACAGAATTGTTCGCCAAGATATTTTATGGGAACGCAGCTTATTAAGGGCTGGTGCGAAGCCACCGACAATCGAGGTAAGATTGCCGCAACAAGTCAAAGCCGGACAACTGTTTAACTTTGATGCGATCGTCCAAGAACCGCTTGGTGATGACTATCTCTTAGGCGCAGTCATTGAGGAACCAATAAAGCCAGGAAGCTATTTAAATCCCATACCCGTTGATTTGGAATTACTTTCTGCTGGCGGTATTTTTAAACAAGGTCGCGCGCCAGCTGCTGGAAATAATCGTTGGATTTCTGCGATCATTGTTCGGGGTGATGGAATGACAATGGTTACTCAACGCCTGCAAATTGTTAGCGGAAATACTGCAAGTAATACTCAATCACCAGCAAAATAAACGTCATTGTTTAATCAGCGTTTAGTATGTTTCTAGCGCGAATTGTTTTAATTACTGGTGCAAGTTTTGGTATACTACTTGTACCAGGATTTTTGGACAAGCAGGTGTGAGTTCTTAGGTTAGTAAGCTCCTTTACGGGACAAAACAACTAAAACAGTTTGCCAAAGAATGCGTATATCTAACCACAAGCACCAGTTATTTTGGTATAATAAATCCATCTGTAACATATCTTTAAAAGTTACTTCACTGCGTCCACTCACTTGCCATAGCCCTGTCACACCTGGTAACATAGCTGCCCGTTGTAACATATTTTCTCTATAGTCATTCATTGCTAAGTAGTAATCTCTTAACTGAAGAGGACGAGGACCAACCAAGCTCATACTACCCTGCAAAACGTTAAACAGTTGTGGTAGCTCATCTAAACTCGTCCGGCGCAGAAATTTACCTACACGAGTAATGCGTGGATCTTCCTTCATTTTAAATAGAACACCACCTTCGGACTCATTAAGCTGCTCAAGTTCCTTAAGTTTTTCCTCTGCATTCACCTCCATTGTCCGAAACTTCCAGATTACAAAAGTTTTCTCACCTCGTCCCATTCGATACTGACGAAAGAAAATAGGTCCTTTTGAATCTAGACGAATGAGTAAGGCGATCGTCAATAAAAGTGGACTCAAAAGCACTACACCTAACCCAGCACCACAGAAATCAATGATTCTTTTACCAACAAATTGAACTGTATAGAACCATGATCGTGCTTGCAGAATTTGGTCTGAGTACAAAGAGCTTACACGCACTTCGGAACTTGCACTTGGAATAAAATTTGGGGAAGACATGTCTATCTCCAGGAAAAATGCACGGTCAATGTGTTAAAATAACCACAAGAGTTTTCGATGCTCGATACGTTTCCCTGTTGTTAGCTAGGCTAGGTGAAATTAGCACTAGCGCTTAACAAAGTAAGACTTCTTAAGTCACAAAATAATTCTGCGTTAGTCCTTAAACCAGGTGAATTTAAACCACCATGTAAGTAGCTTTTACTTACTCCAAGGCAACTCAAAATGCCTCTTATTTAAGAGGAGATAGGATTAGTATTCTTAAGTACTTAGCTCAATGAGAAATTGATACAGAAGTATCTAGTTTTATCAACCTAATAAGGGCAGTTTCCTTCTCGGCGAAAGAATGTTAAGCATAGCTTGCTACAACGGTCTGTTCCAACAAAGCCCAAGAAGCATCTTTAGCAGAGATCTCACTGA
>NZ_MRCC01000015.1 GCF_001904655.1 Chroogloeocystis siderophila 5.2 s.c.1
CAAACTGCACCGAGATGAGCAATTGACTCTTTTTTGATTCTGATACCCCGTCCGCTTGCGGCGGGGTAGTTCATTAACTGTCAAACGCGATTAAATTTACAAACGCTGGTAGTATTCGAGTTTCTGTTTGCGAACCTTCTAGCGAACAAGTTGCGATCGCAGTTCACGACACCGAAATTGGAATTGCAGCAGACGATCTCAAAGATATTTTTACAGAGATTCGCCAAGTCAATCAAACGCTCGTCAACACGGCGGTACAGGTTTAGGACTCGCAATCACCGGTAGCTTAGTCCAAATGATGCGCGGGTCGATTAGTGTTACAAGTGAGTTAGGTCAAGGCTCGACCTTCTGTATTAAAATTCCTCGACGAGTCTCGTTTTAATGAGAAGCAGTATTTCTTTGTGCAATTCGCAACTTTGCCGAACGCGCACGGGGATTAGTCGCTAACTCGTCTTCTTGAGGTGTAATCGGTTTCTTTGTCAGGACTTGTAATTGAGGCGCAGCGCGTAAAGTATGTTTAACGATTCGGTCTTCTAAACTATGAAAGCTAATAATCGCAATTCTACCTTGTGGTAATAACCAATGCGGGGCGCGGTGTAAGAAAGTTTCTAATATGGTTAACTCATCATTGACAACAATCCGCAAAGCTTGAAAAACACGCGTAGCTGGATGAATTCTACCGTAACGATATTGACGAGGTACCCATGATGCGATCGCTTCAGCTAATTGTGTTGTTGTCTGAAACGGACGCTGTTCAACAATTCGGCGCGCAATTCTGCGTGATAGTCGTTCTTCGCCATATTTAAAGAAGATATCTGCAAGTTGCGCCTCCTCCCAATGATTAATGATTTCAGCCGCAGTGAGCGATCGCTGCTGATTCATCCGCATATCTAAAGGTGCTTCATGGCGAAAACTAAAACCGCGTTCGGGTGCATCAAAGTGATGCGAACTCACACCCAAATCGGCAATAATGCCATCAAATTGCATTTGCGGTTGATATTCAGCAAAATTCCCATGCCAAAATTCAACCTGCTCTTTATAAGGTGCAAGTGTTGCTTGCGCAGCAGCAATCGCCTCTAAGTCTTGGTCAATTGCTGTCACGCGCACACCTGGAGCGGATGCTAAAATCAAGCGACTATGACCACCACCACCCACCGTGGCATCAAGATAATGTCCGCTAGGACGCACGACTAACTCTGCGAGTAACTCCTGACTTAAAACAGGTACATGAACAAACGCAGGTTGGGTATCAATTTCGCTTGGGGATGTGGTCATTGGTTAGTTGTCGTTAAAAACCCTTTTTCTACTGTATTCAATTCCTCGCTAGTATTGACAAATATAATCGGAGCTTAGCGGTTGAAACCGCAGCAACACAAACAAACCCTGTCTTCACAGGTTTCTATAATATTGATTGATGCGTGAGTCCACGTAGGTGGACGTTGTAATTCGAGCCGCGAATTGATTTGCCAGACAACTAGCTAACCACCAACATCTCGCCTTGAAGCATTCGCGCAGCACCATCCAGCAGAACTTCTTCTAAATATGGCTTGGTAAAATAACCACTCGCACCGAGTTGAATTGCCATTTGGCGATGTCTTTCTGCACCTCGCGAGGTCAGCATTGCAATTGGAATATCACTGAAGTTAGGCTCTTGTTGCAAGCGTGATAGCAGTTCCAATCCGTCCATTCTGGGCATTTCGATATCGCAGAAGATGAGATCGCAGGGTAAACCATCGCGTAGTTTGTCCCAAGCTTCTTGACCATCGCGCGCTTGTTCGACACGATAGCCAGCTTTGTTAAATGTGAGTGAGAGCAACTCGCGGACTGTAATTGAGTCATCAACAATCAATACCGTCGGCTCAGTCTTGACGGGTTCTGTCACTATTGGCTTGCTAGGAGTTGCATTTGTAGTCCATAGCGCTTCGTTGTTTCTGTGTTGAATGCGTCCCAGCGATAAATCAATTAATTCCAACACGTCAGCAATTGGCATAACGTGACCATCGCCAAGAATCGTTGCGCCTGCAATACCAATTGGTTTTGAGATCGGCGCTTCAAATTGCTTAATTACAATTTCTTGTTCGCCTAAAACTTGATCTACTTGCAGTGCGGTAAAAGTTCCCGCCGATCGCAAGATAATGACCGAAACTAAATCCTCTTCACGGTTAGTGCCATAAACATTACCGCGACCTAAAACGCGATTGTAATGTAATAGCTCTTTCAATGGTCGCAATGGCAATACTAAATCCCGCCACACAACACAAGGTTGACCCTCTTCCGATTTGAGTAAAGCAGACGCTGGTATATCTAGCATATCTTCAACTCCATCCATCGGAAACGCGATCCGCGCTTTATCGCTTAAGCAGCACAGTGCTTTACAAATACTTAAAGTCAGTGGTAGGCGAATTGTAAATGTTGTTCCTTGACCTAGGGTAGAATCAGTGTTGATGATGCCCCGAATTTCTATAAGGCTGGTACGCACAACATCCATACCTACACCTCGACCAGCAAATTCATCAACATTGTCTTTGGTACTAAAACCAGGGTGAAACAGCAAGTCGTAAACATCTACACGGGACATTGTGCGTGCTTCGGCTACTGTAATTAACCCTTTTTGAATTGCTTTGGTCAACACGCGGTCAGGATCGATACCCGCACCATCATCAGAGACTGAAATCACTGTTTGGTTTCCTTGATGGAAAGCGCGGATTGTAATTGTTCCTGTTGGTGATTTACCTTGCGCAATACGTTCTTCAGGAGTTTCAATACCGTGTGTAATTGAATTGTTGACCAAATGCGTCATTGGGTCGTAGAGTTGCTCAAGTATCACCTTATCGATTAAGGTGTCGCGACCCTCGATTTTGAGATCAGCTTGTTTGCCGTATTTGAGCGTAATATCTTTTACTGCACGCGGCAAGCGATCAGCAATTTGCGAAAATGGAATCATTCGCGATCGCGTAATTCCTTCTTGCAGTTGAGTTGTCACCTGGCGAAATTGACGCGCGACTTGTTCGGTTTCATCCGTAACAAACTCAATATCCGACGCTGATTCGCGCACGCGGACAATCATTTCGATCATCTCTTGAGATAATGTATGAAAGCCGGTGAACCGATCCATTTCCAAAGCGTCAAAATCCATCCCAGTGGCGTGACGTTCGGGAGTTTTGTCCGCATCAACCGATTCTGAACGCGAGTGCGAACGACTGCTTAGTAAAGAAGCTTCCAGCAGTGATCGTTCGTACAACTCCTGCATTCTGATTCCTAGTTCGTTGAGTTGTTGCACGCGATGTAAGAGATTTTCGGTAAACTGACGCAATCGCTGTTGGTCTTGTTCTAAACTATTGCGGTTAACAACAAGTTCTCCGACTAAGTTACCGATTCCATCTAATTGCTTAACTGAAACCCGCATCGTCTGCTCAAAGGCTGTGCGGGCTACAGAAGGAGATGTTTTCGTTATGGATTCGGATGTAGGTTCTTCGCACTTTTGATTTTGTGGTTCGTCTTCGAGGAGGCTTTCAAGTTCAGCAAACTCGTTTTCTGCTGCGATCGCTTTTGTTTCTAACAGCGCATCCAGTTCGGCAAAATCTTCTGTAGTTTCTACTTCGATTGTATCAGTCGCCAGTAATGCTGCTAATTCGTCAAACTCATCGTTAACATCGACAGTTTGTTCAATCGGCTCTGATCCTCTATCTAACGTATCTTCTACATTAACTTCATTATCTACTACGTTTTCTTCTGTTAAGAGTAATTCTAAATCTGTAAAATCTACTTCTGAAAATGACTGAATAACTGTTTCTTTTTCAAGTTGTACGCCACTAAAATTAGTAGCCTGTTGGTTTGTGCCATCAGAGAAATTACTTACTACATTTGTACTAACTTCTAGTTCAGAGATTGTTAGTAATTCAATATCTTCTATCGTTTTAATCTCTAAATTTGGTTCAATCGAATTTTTAATAACATTATTCAATTCGTTACTACCATACAGGTTATTTTGTAAATCACTATGTTCGTCAAACCAAAAGTCTACTACATCAAATTTTTCTTGGTTTTGTATAGTTGTGGTCTTCTGCTCATTTAAAGAAGATACTTGATGAACTTCTTCTGAAATAAAGTCATTTTGAGGAGTATCTAAATTGTTTGTTTTTACTGTATCTTCTAGAGTCGAAAATAAGCTATAAAACTCAAGATTTACATCATCTGATTCAATTAGATTTTCCTCATTCTTATCATCAAACAAAGTATTAAAATTAAACTCATCATCAGATGTAACAGATAGTTTAAGTTCTACTTCACCATCTACGTTAACAAAATTAGATTCTAATGTTTGAAAACTGGGAGATAAGTCGAGTTTTGCTAACTCCTCTGGTGTGTCTAATGTTAACCATTGGCTAATATCGCCTTCAGACTCTATTTCAAACAAACTATTAAGCCCATTCTCAATATCTACATTCGTTTGTTTGGCGTTCTCTGGTAAAGCTTCAATATCCTGTTCAGCAGGTTCTTTGTTAAACGCTGAAATGTGCTGTTCTGACTCTGGCAGCATAGTATTTTTACAATTAAAGCTAGTTGAAATAAGTATATATTTTTAATAGTAGTTAGTGAGGAATTTACTTTCCTCACTAATATCTGCTTGTATCTTTGTATCTATGAGTTTTCTAATTCTAAGAACATATAAACTTGAGGTTTTACTTACTCAATATCGATGTTCTAAAAGAATCAATATTCATAGTTAAACAACTTAGCTATAATGTTGCTAATTGTGTATATTCTTAGCAGAAAGTGCTTGTAGTTGTTGGGTTGTGGAAACTTCGGAACTGCGACCTGCTAAAACTAATTCTTGGGATTGCTTGAGGTCTTTAATAATAACAGGGGCAAGGATACGATAGTTATTATCTTGATTCGCGATCGCTTCTGATGCAGTTTCGCACACTTTAGACCAGCTAGGTAGTTTAAGCTGAGTACCTAGTTGTGATAGCTGCTGACAACATTCCTGTAGTTGTTGGCGGCTTTGCGGAGTTTCGGGTTGCTTGAATAGCTGTAACATCTCGCGCAGCTTTTGCATAACTTGATTTTGAAAAACGGGTAGCAGATCATTTCTAATTGATTCATGGGTTGGTAAATCAGTTGAACGGCGATCGCTACTTTTAGCTTTTTGTACAAGTAATTCTAAATGATCATTTAGCTCAGTAAATATAGGCTCGGTTTTTGCCATTAAATCATCAACAACTTGCTCTGGAAGTGATAGGTATGTTTCTAGATTATTAATTAATTCTTGTAAAGTATCAAATACTTTCAGAAGTAATGTTTCTAATTTTTGGTCAACTTGAACTGTTGCGTTTTCTTTGAGAACTTTGAAATAGTCTTCTAAACGATGCGATGTTTGCTGGATGCTATCAAAACCTAGCATTGCAGCACCACCTTTTACTGAATGCGCCGCCCGAAAAACGGCGTTGATCATTTCCGCATCTGTAAGTGTATCTTGAAGATTTACCAACCCTTGCTCGATTGTATTTAGGTGGTCGTTAGCTTCATCAATAAAGTAGCCTAAAATTCGCTGTTCTTGCTCTTGTACCATAGGAATTCTAATGTATAATTTAAACAAAAATAGACTTACATTGTTAAGTTGCCAGTTTAACTAAGCTACTCACTATTTAGCTTTAGTTTGATTCTGTTGTTTCTACACGGAACCGTTCAACTGAGTTCAGTAAATCGCCTGCGACTTTCACAAGATTTTTCAAAGATCCAGAAACACGCTGCGCTTCTTGCGAATTAGCTTGAGCGGTTAATTCTACAGATTGCATAACCGAAGCTACAGCAACCGAAGTATCGGTTTGCGCGACGGTTTCTGCTGTAATTGAGCCAACAAGTGTATCAATGCGATTAGAAACTTGCACAATGTCTTCGAGCGATCGTTTAGCTTGTTCCGCTAGGTGCGTTCCTTGAATAACTTGTTGCGTACCTTCTTCCATCGCCGTCATCACAGAACCTGTTTCGCTCTGAATTTGCTTAACGATTTGTTCAATTTCGCGTAATGCTTTAGCAACACGGTCTGCAAGTTGGCGAACTTCATCAGCTACAATTGCAAAACCGCGTCCAGCTTCGCCCGCCCGTGCCGCCTCGATACTAGCATTAAGTGCTAACAAGTTGGTTCGTGAGGCGATTTGCGAGATTAAGGCAACGATTTTGGAAATCTCCTGCGATGATTCAGCAAGGCGCTTAACTTTACGTGTCGTTTCTGCAACCGTTTGGCGAATTTCTGAAATACCTGCAACCGTTCTTTCTACCGCTTCTCCTCCTTTCAATGCAGTTGTTGAAGCCGAACGCGCCACCAACTCTGCCTCGCGCGCACTTTCTGCAACGCGTTGAATTCCTTCAGTCATCACCTGTACCGAATTGAGCGTCACCGCGAGTTCTTCGGCTTGGCGCAACGCTTCTGAAGATAAGCTTTGTGCGAATGTTTCGCTATCTGTAGCACTCTTACTCACCTGCTTCGCGGCAATCTTCACTTGTTGCACAATTTCACGCAGGCTTTGAATTGTCAAGTTGAACGAGTCAGCAACCGCACCCATCACATCAGCGCTGACCTCCGCACGCACTGTTAAATCTCCACGTGCTGCACCTTCAACATCATCAAGTAAGCGCATAACCTGGCGCTGCAAATTTTCTTTCTCTTCCTCCTGTTGTCGCGCTTTGTGCTGCGCTTCACTTGTCGTTGCTTGAATGACGTGCGCCATTTCGTTGAATTTAGCAACGAGTTGACCTAATTCGTCTTGCGCAGCAGGTTGTGGAGTGAAAGTACCTTCTCTAAGAGCATCAAACTGTAGATAGAGATCTGCGGTTGTGCGTTTGATTTGTTTGGTTGTGATTTGTCCCAAAAACCGAGTCGTCGCAAAACCCGCAATTCCCGCTGCTGCTGCTAGCATCCAACCAGTGTTTCTTACGGCAGATCTATTCGGCACAGGAGTGAGAAACGAGCTACTTAAGCTGAGTGTAGCAACTACAACTGCTGAGACAATGCCGACGCTACTTGCTGTTAACCATTGTTTTTTCTCTAAAGAGGCGTTTTCAAAATGCTTACGCCACCCTTGAGCATGATTGCTAGGTGGGACTGAAGCATTATCTGTGTGAGGGAGAACAGATTCATTCGCAGTTGGCATAGCTGCGACTTCACTTGCCAAATCGCCTAAAATGACATCTCCTTCATTGGTGTTTTGCGGTGCAACCTCAGTTGCTGAATGCTCAAATTCAGGAACACTACCCAAATCGTCAAAGGCATCGAATTCAGCAATAGAAAATTCCTGTATTGATGTACTCGCTGCATGACCTACTGTCGGATGCTCGTCTTGTACAAAGTTGTTGACAGGAATTTTTGACCCAAAGGTATCTTCAATTGTTGGATCTTCAGCAGAAGGTGATTCGACTTCTTCTACTTGCAACTTTGTTGGAGACAACAGCAGTGTCTGGTCTTCAACTTCTTCTACTTGCTGCTGCTGTGAGGCTGGATAACCAAAAGTATCTTCAATTTCAGAGGTTTCTGTGGCTACTGACTTAGAAAAATCCACCTTTGAGTGTTCCGTTGCTGCGGTAGTTGCAAAGAAATCTGAGTTGCTTGGTAAATCCTCATCTTGTAGTTTTGTTCTACCAATTGACGACGGGACTTTGGCTTGAGCCAAAGCAAAAGGATCGACAAACGCCTCGATTGACGTTGCTTCCTGCGCGCGATCGCCTGATGAAGAACTAAAAGCGTCTGGAAACGGCGACTCAACTTCTGAAAGCGATGGTGTGTTGTAGTCAAAATGCTCAAAATCACAGCTGCTAGAATCGAATTCCTCAAAGGCAGCAAGTTCGTTATCTTCAGGTTGCTGGTGGTTAAATGGTGTTTCAGCGTTGTTAGCAACATCCATCAACAGATAAGTGTCTTCAAACTCTTTTTCAGAATTTGTATAGTGACTTGCTTGCTGTGCGCTTTCGTATTGACCAATCGATTCGAGCGCCTCGTTTGCGCAATCAATCAAATCTGTATCTTCTGTAAGCTCAATAACGGTGCGATACTCTGCTTGTGCCTGGGCATATTGTTGATGTATGCAGTAAATATGTCCCCGCAATAGATGACTATTTGGATCGTCAGGAAACTCTTGAAGTAATCGTTCCAAAATTGCGACTGCTGCTTCGTAGTTGCCTTGAATATAGGCTTTTTGTGCCTCTTGGTATTCCTGATCTTGATTGATACTTAATGTCATTTGCCGTCTCCGCTTGCCTTAATTTCATACTGCTGCCCATCGATTACTCCGGATAATTGCTTTTTGGTCGAGCAGTCGAAGACACTGATGGGTGCGATCGCTTAATAACCACTCACCGCGCAAATATGGAGTGGTATTATCTGTTGTCTTTGGTTGCTGAATTGCCTCAACATCTAGCCACTCCATACCTACAATTTGTTCTACAGCTAACCCTATAATTGTTTCTTGATCTTCTACGGCAATAATCGGAATTTCTGCTCGATCTGTGTTAACCGCAGACGTTTCACCTAAAAATTGCCCTAAATCAGCTACCCAAATGACTCGCCCGCGTAAATTTAATGTCCCTAGCAGTAAAGGAGAAGTGTTAGGAATTGGTGTAATGCGATCGGGTGGTGCAGAAATGACTTCTCTAATCGCCATGGCGCTGAAAGCTAATTCTTGACCAGATGCTAAGTAAAATCGTAAATGTAGTTCTCCCTCTGGTCTTTCTAATTCTTGCAGCTGATTTGCAACTTGCTCTTGGCTAGGACTTGTTGTTAATAATTCTAAATTACCGCTCATTAGGTTGATTTATCCTTGCAGCAGTTGTTTCACTGTTCCTAAAAATTCATTTGATTGAAAAGGTTTAACAATATATGCATCTGCACCTTGTTTCATTCCCCAATGACGATCAAATTCTTCTCCTTTTGTCGAACACATAATTACTCGTACATTTTGAGTTTTTGGATCTGTTTTTAACTTACGGCAAAGCTCATAACCATTCATCCGCGGCATGACAACATCAAGTACAACAATTGATGGACAAGATACTTGAATCTGCTCTAAGGCTTCAACTCCATCATGGGCTACGGTAACTTGTAAACCACTTTTTTGTAGGAGTTGTATGATAATTTCCCTTTGCGTGGGACTATCTTCCACAACTAAAACTGTTGCCATAATTATTAACTTATCTCCTAGATAAAATTTGCTAGCTCAAGAACTAGCCTCTTTAAAATGATTTTCAAAATAAAGTTTGATGAGATGTTAATATTCTCTTTACATATATGCTAGAAAAAACATTAGCTGAGTATTTTATATTTGATTTGATAAACTAGCTTGAATTTACTTAACTACAAGACTAAATTAACGCTAACTTGGTAAACGACCAAGCGAAAATTTACTGATTACTTTATTACAAATAGCCTAGCAAGTTTGCTGTCTTCAGTAAATACACGGTAGTAGCTGGTAATAAATTGTGATAATGCTATTAAATATAGTCTGATTAAGTGTACGAGCTATTAAATGTTTTATGTTAACAGAAGAAATAATACATTTTGGTCAACTAATAATTTATAACAAATATTTCAAATGAAACCGATGTTCAACTTAGTTAATAAATCTTTTTTTGGATACTTAGTTATACCTAAAAAATTGAATATATATATTTTCAGATTCTAAAATACTCACAATCAAAGCTTAATTTAAACAACTTTAAATCATTTGCGATACTTCAGTAATTAAGGTAATTTAAGAGGGCGGTCAGAGTGCTGTATTTAGCAGAAGTTCAGAAGCAAAAAAGTGGGTTTATGGGTGCTGGAAAGGCTGAAATTAAATTACTAGCCTTTCAGCGAGGCGATCAAAGTTGGAATCCTGTACCAGGCGAAGAAGTTATTCCTGCGGAGGAAGCTAGTAATTTTGCGACAGGAGCTTTAGTATTAGCTGATTTAAACGCAAATCGACAAGTGCAACGCTTGCAAGAAGCAGGGCGTCCTTTGGTCAATATTTTACAAAGCTTCTCTCGCGTAATTGAAAAATTTAAGCGTCAGGAAGAAGAAATTGAGCATTGGAAGCAGTCTTTGACTTACCAAAGTCAGGAAATGAATCGCCGCAACATGGAAATGGAAGCGCGCTTAGAGCAACTTCAGCAAATGGAAGCTGAATTTAAACAACTAGAAGCGCGACATCAAGAACTTAAATTTGGGCAAGAAAAAGCAGAAATGCTGCGCCAGGAAATTGAATCTAGCCGTCAAGATTTAGCAAAAGGCTGGGAACAGCTACAAAATGAACGGCATTGTTGGGAAGAATCTCAACATTTAGGAATAGATAAATTTCAGGTACGTCAAATACAGGAATTAGTGGAGCATTTGTCTTGTAGTGTACCAACCACATCAGTACAAGAAGAACTTACACTTTTGTTAGCAAATCTTGCTACTGGACAACATACTTTAACTCAGCACTGGCAACAAATAGAACAACAGCAAAGTTATGCTCAAGAGCAACAACAAGAGTTTGAAAGTATCGCCCAAACATGGCAAGAAAGCTTTACTGAGTGGCAACAAGCCCAAAGCTTATTAGAACAATCTTTATCTGAGTTAAAGGTAAAAACTACTATTTTAAACTATAAACAAGAGTACGCGCAAACACTGAAATGGCAGTTACAAAAACATGAGGAGTTATATCGAGAAGTATCTCGCATTGCAGAATCTGTTACGCAAGTTGATGTTAGCGAGAAGGTCAAAATAACAGATTTAGAACAAATGCCAATTGAGCAGTTACAGCAGATTGTACAAGACTTGCAGGAGGATTTAGCTAAGAATTCTCAGTTTGTTAACGATCAAGAAGAAGAACTTAAGTTGCAAAAGCAAGCTGTGGATCAATTGCAAACACAACTAAGTCAAAGCGACTCAAGTGCGCGATCGCAAATAGAGGCTGAATTAGCTGAAGAGTACGATCGCTACCAAATGTTGAATGAAACTTTAGTCGGGCAACGGCAAAATTTGCGCGAGCGTAAAGCAATTTTACAACAGCATCTGCACGTTCTCTGGCATCGGCAAGGTTGTCACAATTTCACGACGATTAGTGATGAGCCAAGCGTAGATTTACAGCCAGTACTAGCACAAATCGAAGTATTTAAGCAGCAAAAAGCTGAGGAACTGCAAAAGCTAGAACAAGAGCTTTCTCAAATAGAATCGAGCATTGTCTCTTTACAGAGCTTAGTTGATTCGCAGACCGAGATGCAAGCGCTCAAACAGCAACAATGGCAAACTTTAGAACAGCAACTACACTCGCTACAGGCAAGCATCGCAGAAACTT
Source organism: Chroogloeocystis siderophila 5.2 s.c.1 (assembly GCF_001904655.1). Lineage (NCBI taxonomy): Bacteria > Bacillati > Cyanobacteriota > Cyanophyceae > Chroococcidiopsidales > Chroococcidiopsidaceae > Chroogloeocystis > Chroogloeocystis siderophila. Next base: position 11,310 of record NZ_MRCC01000015.1, read on the forward strand.
CGGGCAGAATCAAGTTATCGCAAGAAGTATTGCAACCACTTCAAGACAACTGGAATAGCCTACAACAGCAACTAGAAGCGATCAGCGCGGCATTCAATAACAGTAGCGAACAGCAAACAATCGCGCAGATCCACCAAGTTCTGCAAAACCTTGTTCCAAGTATTGAAACGGCAGTGCCTTAAACGAGAAAGAAGTTATATCATCTATAGTCGAATAACCTGACTATCCGTGATATTGCGTATGAGTTAGTAGTTACTTTTTCGTTAATTTTTATTTTTCTTCTACCCTGCTGCTGTAAATCCAAAGACAGTTTTGTTTAATTTGTGCGATCGCGCCTCCAGGTAACGGATCCGTTTGCGAACAATTCGGGGCTGTTATCAAGGTAATAATTTTTTCAATTTGCGCAAAGCTAGGCGCAGTTTGCAGGGTTTGTTGCAATACTCGCCGAATGACGCGACGTTGCAAAGCTAAAGGTGCGTTCCGGAGAATCAAGCAATCGAGCTTAACCGTTGCATCATCGTTTGTGATTGTTGCATTTTGCTGGAGTTGAGCAGCGGCTGATTCTAGGTATTCTACTTCTGCATGGAAAATTTCTGCGGTCTGAGCTAAAGTTTGCTCTACTTTGGGATTAAATTGATGCAAATATGGTATCAGTTCTTGGCGAATTCGATTTCGCGCATATTTGAGGTCTTGGTTAGTAGAATCTTCCCAAACCTGCAATTGCATATCTTGACAGAATTGTGCTGTTTCCTCTCGCGTGACTTCTAACAGAGGACGTACCAAGCCAATCTCCGGCGTAAGTGCGCGATACCAAGTGAGAGATTGTAATCCATCCGCACCACTTCCGCGAATTAAATTATACAGCAGTGTTTCGGCGCGATCGCTGGCTGTATGACCGGTAACAATGTATTTATATTGGTGTTTTTGTGCGATCGCACTCAAGACTTGATAGCGCCATTGTCTGGCTGCGGCTTCGCTACGTAATACGCGATCAGTAGTTTCGCTATAGAATGGTGTATTCCATGCTTGTGCTAGTTGAGCTACGTAAGTAGCATTTGCTGCGGCGTCGCTACGCCATTGATGATTACAGTGCGCAATGCCTAAATGCCATTGCCATTTAGATTGTAAATCGAGAAGGAGTTTAATTAAGCACAGCGAATCTTGTCCGCCTGAAACAGCAACAAGGATGCGTTGATCGCGTGGCAAAAGACAACGCGATCGCAAGGTTCGATGCACTTTGGCGTGTAGTAGACTCCAGTCTGAGCATTCAGCCATTAACTGTCGCAGAGGTCAGAGAGACGCTTATTGTTATCGACAAGAGCCATTTTAGAAAAACCAACCGTAGGAATGGAGTCCTTTACCCAAAAGATTTACACCCAGATAGCAAACCCAAACGACAACAAAACCAGTTGCTGCTAGAATTGCTGGGCGGCGTCCTTGCCAACCACGAGTAATCCGTGCATGAAGATAAGCTGCAAACACAAGCCACGTAATCAGCGCCCAAGTTTCTTTCGGGTCCCAACTCCAATAAGAACCCCAAGCTTCGTTTGCCCAAACTGCACCCGCAATGATACCGATTGTAAGTAGTGGAAATCCTAAACCAATTATACGGTAGCTAATATTATCGAGCGTGTCTGCTAAGCTGAGGCGCTGAGGTGAGAGAGGTTCGGAAGGAAGTGTAGCTTTCGGGGTTTGAATTGTTGTCACTGCCTCAATCACTGCGGTACTGCTACCATTACTTTGAAATGTCGCAACGCCGTTATCTGAATTAACTTCCTCGGTTGGCTTAACTAACTCACCCGCTTTGTGCAAACTATAGCCATTGTTGCGATAACCACCAGTTCCTACTGAACTACCTTGAAGGACAACTTTTTGACCGCGAGTGACGACAAGAAACGCGATCGCCAAAAGCGAACCCACCATCAGGGCTGCATAACTCAACATCATCACGCTCACGTGCATCATCAGCCAATTTGACTTTAGTGCTGGGACTAAAGGCGCAGCAGATTGCATATCATTAGGTAATGTCAATGCCGCAAAAGCCGTAATCCCCATCGCAACGGGTGCGGTTACAACTCCTACCAAGCGACTGCGAGTATTATTTTCGGCAATCAGATGGACGGTTGTAATTCCCCAAGTTAGAAAAAACAAAGATTCATATAAATTACTAATGGGGAAGTATCCTGCTTCTAACCATCTTGCGCCTAATAAAGTAGCAATAGACAAGTTAGCGATCGCCATTCCTGCGGTTCCTAACGCTGGAAGATAGCTGATGTTTGGAAATGCTGCTCCGATCCAGTAGATCAACATTGTCACAAAGAGAATCGCAAACGAAGCATTGTCTAATAAGTTCTGTAGTAAAACGAGATTCATAATAGTTTTTTTTGTGTTCTGTCAATCTTTCTTTTATAGAGTCTTACATGGTGGTAAGGACGCCTAGCGAATTTATTCGCGGCTTTGTAGATCTTGTCCACCTGCGTGGGCTAACGAAAATACAAAGGTGTTGTTGATGTCACTGCGGTTAAAAACCACTAATTCGATCCTATCTGGTAGCGTAGCTTACTGTCCTATGAAGACAAAGCAAATTCAGTTAGTCGCCATTGACGAGTTGCTTTCTTTGGAACCTTCGATTTGAGACTCGTCTTTTTCCAGCGAAACAAAAATATCGTAGCGGATAGTGCGCTCGTCGCTTACCGCTGCGGTTCCACCAATAGCGCGTGTTGCTTCGAGTAAAGTCCTTTGCCCAGGAAGAAACTGCGGTAAAGGTAAAGCTTTGAATGTAGGATTAACGTTAAGGAAAAATTGACCGTTGTTCGGATTAAGTTCGCTAGGAACCGTATTTTGAAATTCGGCTGTATTTGATAAGTTCGTTGCAGGTTGCGGTAGCAGGCGATCCGCGATCGGCGCGCCAAGTGCAATAAAAGCGACATTTTTATCTAACCAGCCACGTGTCGCTGTCAGCGTTCCAAACGGTGCTATCCAGTTAGTTACTGTATTATTGCCTAATTGTGTTTCTTGCGTTTTAAATTGATAGCGGCTTTGCAATACTTGCTCTAGCTGTTGAAATGATTTGTTAGCGGCGGCGCGATCGCTTGTCTCGATCATTAGCACGAGTGAAAGTGCGAAGTCTTGTTGTGCGTCTTGTGCGGGCGCAGGGACAACCGCGATCAAAAACTCGCGATTCATCCAACTGAGTAAATCGCGATCTAAATCTAAACCTGTCAGCGACTTAAAACCGGCTCTTAAATTCTCTGGTGGAAACGGCGTTAAAGGATTTGATTGTGATGTTAACGTATAGTCTTGCCACAACTGCTGAAAATTACCACCAGAAAGCATCATCAAAGTTTCTGCGGGTAAACGGCGCTGCATTTGACCTGCGCTATTTTCTACGCGATGTACGCGTTGGCTATTCGGCTTTAACCATGAAATACTTCTCAACCGAAGTCCTTCTGGTTCTATGGTGATTGTACTAGCGAGTCCTTGATTTTCTTGAAGACGGGCTAAGCCTTGTGGAATCGCTGTCGGTGTGGGACTCGTACTCGCGACTCGAACGGCTGCTGGAATATTAATGTATACTTGAGCAAAGCGATTTTGTTGTGTAATTTTACTGATAGCTGCTGTGTATCCTGGGATTTGTGCTAAGGACATCCCACTTTGATAAGTATCAATTGCTTTTTCTGTAACTTGAGGATTGTCGCTGACAACAACAAAGCGCTGATCTAAAACTGCGGCTGAATAATTTGCGTTACCTGTACTTTGTGTTTCTTGAATTTGAGTACCTTTATAGTTGCGCGAAATCAACTTAGTTTGTTGCAATCGCGGCGTTTCCCATATTTTTCGTGCAGCTGTTTGATTAGCAATTGGCAGTATCATTAAGACTGCTTGATTTTGGTTTGTCGCATTGAATTCAGGCGGTAAAAAGGCGATCATTGCTTCTTTACCGATCCAAGGTTGAACATCTTGCTGGTAGTTGTAGCCATAAGCCGTTAAGAAGCGATCGCGCAACTGTGTTACATTCTTTTCTAATTCGGCTCGCGTCTGAACTGTGCCAAACTGTCGCAATTGTTGCCACTGTTTTTCATCTGTAGATACTGATATTGTCAGCAGGGCATCTTGTGGAACAACGTTGGCTCCGACAGGTATTTCTGTTAATCTATCTTGTTGAGTTAATATCCAATAAGTAACTGCTCCAATGCCAATCAAGCAGCCAGCAACAAGGATCGGGAGAGATTTTTTACTTTTTTCAGGCATGGCTGAACTTAAAATAAACATGGCTTGTTAACGACGTTATTGCGATCGCGTCACCACAGGCAATTGAATTTTGGAATATTTTGTTTGGTCTAATCAAGTTAACAAAACAACAATATCTTGCTGTATAGCGCCGTTTTTTCCTAAAAGCAGACAAAGTTAATTTTAACTATTTTCATCTCAATTTGTTTTTTTCGACTATATCCTACCCGTACTTAAACTTGACTTAACCTAAGTCTGCCAAGTTATTTATGGTGTCTAGACTTACTGAATACGAAAAACATCAGTACACTCACTTAGGCAAAACCTGAGCTTGTGCTACTAAACGTTAGGTAAATCGAAGTTACTTCTGAAGTAAGATTGAAATGTGTGGGCTTTTATGCAAGTGAAGGTGACTTAAGCAATTAATGACAGTTTGTCTCCACTCTGTGGTGACTTTTCTTATAAACAACCTCAATTATTTCTCGACTTCCATCAAAAACTTTGTGTTGAATTTGTTGCAAATTGTCAAGAACCATATGCCGTTACAAATCTCTAAGTCAAAAGCCTTTATTGCACCTTTAGCTGCGTTAGCTTTAGGTCTAGCTGCCTGCGGACAACAAACAACCACCACACCTGGTACAGATACAAGCCCAGCAGCACAACAAGGTCCTAGTGCCAATATTAGCGGTGCTGGTGCTACTTTTCCTGCGCCTTTGTACCAGCGATGGTTCACCGAATATAACAGAAATGTTAATCCAGGCGTACAAGTTAGTTATCAATCTGTTGGTAGCGGTGCTGGTTTAGAACAGTACATCAACGGAACAGTAGACTTCGGTGCGAGTGATGCGCCGATTCAGGGCGATCGCCTCGAGTCTTTCCGACAAAAGTATAATGCCGAGCCAATTCAAGTCCCAATGGCAGGGGGTGCTGTTCCGTTCGCTTACAACTTGCCAGAAATTGAAGGACAAGAATTAAGACTGTCGCGCCAAGCTTACTGTGGTATTGTTACAGGACAAGTCACTCAGTGGAACGATCCCCTCATTGCCCAAGCTAACCCCAACTTAAATTTGCCCAACAGAGCAATTACCTTCGCTCATCGCTCAGATGGTAGTGGTACAACATTTATTTTTGTCAATCACATTGATACAGCGTGTCCAAATTGGCAAGCTGGAGTTGGTACATCGGTTAACTGGCCCACAGGTGTTGGTGCTCAAGGTAACGAAGGTGTAGCTGCGCAAATTCAACAAAATGAAGGTACTATCGGCTACATCGAAGCTGCGTACGCGAAGTTGAATAATATCCCTACTGCTTTACTAGAAAATGCTTCAGGTCAGTATGTAGGAGCTACTCCTGAGTCCGCTAGCGCAATATTTCAAGATGTAGAAATTCCTGAAGACTTTGCCTTACTCGTACCCGATCCTAAAAACCCAGAAGCATTCCCAATCGGTGGCTTGACCTGGATTTTGGTGTATCCCACCTACCAAGATGCCAACAAGTGGCAAGCAATGCGTAACGTCTTTGAATGGGCTTTAACCGATGGCAGATCAATCACAGAAGAATTAGGTTACATCCCAATGCCAGATAATATTATACAGCGTATTCGTCAAGTCTTTGATGAAAGAGTTAAAGCAGGGTAACTAGCTAAAAGTATGGCTAGTAACAGTCAAATGTTGCTAGCCGCAAAACTTTTGTTGTAAACAAGCACAGCTTATATAGAAGGGAAATCATGAGTGCGGTAACTGGAGATCAGCCACGACAGAAATGGCGGGAACTAGAAAAGCAAAATAATTTAGTAAACACACTTGACCGAGTTTTTTACTGGCTAGTGATTCTAGGAGCCGTTGCAATTAGTGCAGTTCTCTTATGGATTGGCGTGCAAATTGCAATTAGTGCCTTGCCCGCAATTCGGACTTTCGGTTTACAGTTTTTAGTGACAACAACTTGGGATCCAGTCCGAAATATCTACGGTGCGCTGCCACAGATTTATGGAACAATTGTTACATCGATAATTGCTCTTGTGATTGCTATTCCTGTAGGGGTTGGCGTAGCAGTTTTCTTAAGTGAAGATTTTATCCCCAACTCGATCCGGACACCCATTGCCTTAGCAATTGAATTGATTGCTGCTATTCCAAGTGTGGTAGTCGGCTTATGGGGTATTTTTGTATTTATTCCATTTATTCGCCCTTTCTACGACTTTCTGCACAATAATTTTGGCTGGATTCCACTGTTTAGCACAGCACCCAGGGGTAACAGTTTACTAACGTTGGGTATTGTCTTAGCAGTCATGATTTCGCCCACAATCATTGCAATTTCTCGTGGTAGCTTAATTGCATTACCCCGCGACTTACGTCAAGGTGCGCTGGCGCTAGGTGCAACGCGCTGGGAAACTATTTTACGAGTTTTAATTCCGGCTGCTTTCTCTGGTATTGTCGGTTCGATTATGCTTGCCTTAGGTCGGGCGATGGGTGAAACAATGGCAGCAGCAATGCTGGTTGGTAACTCGAACCAAATTACCACATCGCTATTAGCTCCAGGTGCTACGATTGCCTCGATCATTGCGGCTCAGTTTGGAGAAGCTGGTCGTGACCAGGTTGCAGCTTTACTCTACTCTGGCTTAATTTTGATGATTTTGACGCTAATTGTGAATATCTTGGCGGAAATCATTATTCAGAAATTTCAGAATATCGAGTAAGTAATTTGATGTAAGTACGAGGGTATAAGCGATATGGCAACCGTTGAAGGCAGATTTTCTGAAAATAGCAGAGCATCAAGAATAAACTTAACTCGCTCTGCACGTACACCTTTTCGGAATTCGTTTGACACCTTCATGACGATCTTGACTGGTGGTTTCACGATACTAATCTTGATTCCATTGGTAGCGATTGTTTGGGATGTTGCTAGAGAAGGTATTGGTCAATTAGGTATACAATCTTTCACCGAGTTACCACCGCCACCAGGATTGACAGAAGGCGGTTTTGGTAATGCGATTATTGGTACTATCTATACTCTAGGAATTGGTGCAGCTTTTAGCGTACCGTTAGGAATTTTGGCTGCTGTTTACCTGTCAGAATTTGGGCGCGGTACTCAGCTAGCTTATATGGTCAAGTTTGCAACAAACGTCTTGGCTGGAGTTCCCGCAATTTTAGCAGGCTTGTTTGCTTACACTGTAGTTGTCTTGACAACGGGTACATTTTCTGCATTTGCTGGAGGCGTAGCATTATCAGTTGTAATGGTACCAATTGTGCTACGCGCTACCGAAGAAGGATTATTGCTTGTTCCCCAAGAAATGCGCCAGGCAGCTATTGGCGTAGGAGCAACAAAGTTTCAGACAATCTCCCGTATTGTTATTCCAGCAGCTTTACCTTCTATTGCTACCGCAGTTACATTGTCTTTAGCGCGCGCAGGGGGAGAAGCGGCACCTTTACTATTTACAGCTTTGAATAATAACTTCTGGTCAACTGATATCTGGGCACCGATTGCTACACTACCAGTTCTCATCTATTTCTACGCGATCATTCCCTTTAAAGCACAGCAGCAGCTTGCTTGGACAGCAGCTTTAGTATTGTTAGCTATCATCCTGACCGTGAGTATTTCCTCTCGTTTACTAACGCGCAGGAAATTTCAGTAACTAAAGTGTTGCTTAAGCGCTGACCAACAAGATTTGAAACGAGAAATCTTTACTAAACTCATAGAACCATGAATTCTGACACGATCGATACACCAAATTCTAGAAATAGTAGTACGACGCAAGAAGCAATCTTACGTACTGAAAACGTTTCTGTTACTTACGGTTCTTTCCAAGCTTTACGCGGTGTGAGCTTAGACATTCCTAAAAATCAAGTTGTTGCTTTTATCGGACCTTCTGGCTGTGGTAAAAGTACGCTATTGCGATGCTTCAACCGTCTTAATGATTTGATTCCTGGAACAAAAGTTGGTGGGAAAGTTACCTATCAAGGCGTTGACATCTATGGCGATAAAGTAGATCCAGTACAGGTACGCCGCAGAATTGGGATGGTGTTTCAAAAACCAAATCCTTTCCCGAAATCGATCTACGACAACATCGCTTTTGGTGCAAAAATCAACGGCTACAAAAAAAGCGAAATGGATGAGATTGTCGAGCGATCGCTCCGCCAAGCCGCATTATGGGATGAAGTTAAAGACAAACTCAAAGAAAGTGGTTTATCCTTATCTGGTGGTCAACAACAGCGTCTGTGTATCGCGCGGACAGTTGCGATCGAACCTGATGTCGTTTTGATGGATGAACCCGCTTCTGCACTTGACCCGATATCTACTCGAAAAATAGAAGAACTTATTCAAGAACTGAAAGAAAATTACACAATTGTGATTGTGACGCACAACATGCAGCAGGCGACACGGGTAGCTGATTTTACTGCATTTTTCAACGCTGAAGCAGAAGAAGGTGGAAAACGCTTTGGCTATTTAGTTGAGTACGATAGAACAGAAGCAATTTTCAATAACCCGCGAGAAGAATACACGCGACAGTACGTCAGCGGCAAATTCGGTTAAAATTGCCATAAATAGCTGTAACACCTTGTCCATCTTTATCAGTTGTGGCAAGGTTTTTTATAAGCTTGCTTGGCTTGTCAAAGTCAGTTTGACACAAAAGAACTTAGTGCATAATACTGTAGCTATGCCGAAGAAGCATTAGATGAGTTCACGCAAGTGGACTTAGTTTTTGCGCCGCGACTGAAGTCGCCAGGCTAGAACCATTAAGTAATTCCCTAACAAAAATTTGTTGGCCACAGTACCATAAGACTTCTAAGGTAGTAGTAGATAATGAGATGATGAATCAAGCCGATTGGTACTCTTACTACGATCCTTACGAATGTGAAGAAAATAGTGGCTGTTCCCCGTCAAATACTATGGTCTTTAGTTGGTTTACTCCTCACCATTGGTGGCACTTTTATCGAAGCACATTTTACGAACGCCCCTTGGAGTTGGAACCAGTACGGCATTCAGGCGACTCCTTTAGGAGTAACATATCAAATTGGAGCAGTGCTGCTTGTAGGTTGCTTAGGAGGTAAAACAGCAGGCGCACTTTCTCAAATTGCTTATATCGTGCTTGGCTTAACTTGGCTACCTGTATTTTATCAAGGTGGCGGACTTAACTATCTCAACCAACCTAACTTCGGCTACATACTAGGCTTTGTTCCAGGAGCGTGGATATGTGGTTTTCTTGCCTTTAAAACTTCAAACAAACTAGAGTCACTTGCTTTTAGTTGTTTGTGTGGTCTACTAGCGATTCATTCAACTGGGGTAGGGTATCTTATTTTAAAGTATATTATTGGTGCGGGGTTTACACAGTTAACGCTTTTAGAAGCAGTATTGAGATATTCTGTTTATTCGCTACCAGGACATCTAATTATTACTTGTGCAGTAGCAGTTTTATCTTACTGTTTACGATTCGTTATGTTGTACTAGCTTCAAGTAGATTACTCTATCGAGATTTTAGATGCATCTAAAATCTCAGCTTTTGTAAATTCTCATGCGTGTAAAAAATCGTCTTTTCTGGATCGTTGCTGTTATTAGTTTAGTTATTGACCAATTAACTAAATTTTGGATTGTACAGAACTTTTATTTATCAGAAACCCAACCTCTCATCGAGGGAGTATTTCATCTTACGTATGTCACTAACACTGGTGCAGCGTTTAGCTTATTTAGTGGCAAAGTTGAGTGGTTGCGCTGGCTGTCTTTAGCTGTGAGTTTAGGATTAATGGTATTAGCTTGGTTTGGGGGAGTCATGCGGACTTTTGAACAACTAGGTTATGGGTTAATTTTAGGCGGCGCGCTAGGAAATGGAATTGACCGCTTTGTCGCAGGAAGCGTTGTTGATTTTCTGGATTTTCGCCTGATTCAGTTTCCCATCTTTAATTTTGCCGATGTATCGATTAATATCGGTATTATCTGCTTACTCATTGCCACATTTGCACAGCCAAAAGATACTCCTCGTAGAAATAGATGAAAACAAGGGGATCTTAAACGTAGATCCCCTTGTAGTTAATATTTATCAGCTAGAACCTTAACTATGCCTTAGTGTTGATTGTTAAGGTGTAGTACCATCCATGCCGGGTCCAGGTGCGGTTGTTCCACCTGGTAGAGGCTCAGGAGGACGAGACTCAATTCGGTCATCAATAGGCGCATCAGGACTTGTGGGTGCTACTGCACCGTCAGGAGTTGTGGTGCTATCTGTGCCAGGTACTGGTGTTGTTGCATCTGGAGCATTAATTGGGCTTTCAGGTGCTACTCGTGTGCCACCACCTGTAGGAGATTCTGGAGGCAATGTTGTACCGTCAGTTGGTCCTGCTGGCGGAGTCATGGTATCTGGAGTCATCGTACCATCAGGTCCTGGTAGCGGTGTTACTGGTGGTGCAGTTGGATCGAGTGGAGTTGTACCTCCTGGGGTTACAGGCGTCGTTGCATCAGGGGTTGTACCTGTGGGTGCTGGTCCTGTTAGCGGTGTACCACCTTCGCAACGTGAGTTGAGTGGAAAACGCTCGCACAGAATTTCTAAACCTTGTGGCGAAAGCTCAATCTCTGGAGTTTGAGTTGTTGCTTCTTGAGCTACAGCATTGCTAGATAATGCCAGAGTCAGAGCAGTACCAAATAAACCTATGTATCTTATTTTCACACCACTTAACCTCAACACATTTTTTGGATCATTAAAACAGAGGAAAATACATCAAAAATCTACCCTAATGAGGATATATATGAGATCTTTGTATGCATAAGAAGGCTCCACATAAGGAGAGACATTGTCACAAGATAGTTTCAGGAAACCGATAACATTGTTTTATCGTCTTAATAAGTTTAAAGAATATATTAGCGATCGCGCTAATCAATCAATAACTTTAAAGCAAAACACGAATGTGTTAAAGACAGCTTGTAGCGAATCGTTTTGCTCAGTAACTATTGTGAGCTTGTGAGTAAAATATTTTCAGTACATCAACATCGAGCTTCAAAAAATCTCCTCGGATGAAAGAAGCCGCTTTGGGCGCTGAGCTATGAGCGATCGCATCTCAATTACTGGAAGGTAAAAGACTAAATCATTTGCTGAGAAACTTCCTCATTTTTGCAATGAGTCAAAACTTTTACTGACAACTTGGTAATGCAAATAGAAAATGAATCAACCCCAACCACCGCGCAAACCACAAACCGTTTTCGGACAGGTAACTCAAGCAGTAAAAACGATTCAAGCCAAAGTAGATTTTTCCAAACTAGCCCTCAAACCAAATGCTAGAGTGCCTGAGCTTTGGTTACAGGATGCAGGGGCTGATAAAGCTGAAGTTTATCCATTGCTTGGTGATCGCTATCTTCTCGGTCGCAGTTCGCGCTCTTGTGATATTGTCGTCCGCAATCCGGTTGTCAGCCAGATTCATCTATCGATTTCCCGCGATCCGAAGCGGCGATCGCCTTTTGTGATCAAAGACGAAAACTCGACGAATGGTATCTATCGCGGTAAACGACGCATTTCATCGCTAGCACTGCGTCACGGAGATATGATTACACTGGGTCCGCCAGAACTCGCGGCGGCGGTGAGGCTACAATACGTCGATCCGCCACCTTGGTATGTTCAGGCAATTAATTGGTGCGCGTATGGTATTGGTGGCGTGACGCTGCTTTTGGCGCTGGGAATTGGAATTGAATGGACAAAGTTTTCTGTTGTGCCTTTACCAGGTGCGACACAAGCGCCCGTTGTTGTTTATGCGCGTGATGGAGAAACGCCCTTACGTCCACCGCGAACAACTTCCCATGTTGATTTACCACGCCTATCAGACTTTTCACCTTATTTACCCGATGCGGTTCTTGCTTCCGAAGATAGTCGCTTTAATTGGCATTTTGGCGTCGATCCGATTGGAATTCTGCGCGCCATTGTCGTGAATGTGCGCGATCGCGAGTTTCAACAAGGTGCAAGTACTGTGACGCAACAAGTTGCGCGAAGCTTGTTTCGCGATTATGTCGGATCCGAAGATTCTTTAGGACGCAAACTGCGCGAAGCGATCGTCGCGCTGAAGCTGGAAACGTTTTATAGTAAAGACTTTTTACTACGAACTTACTTAAACCGAATTTATCTAGGTGGAGACACCTTAGGTTTTGAGGATGCTGCACGATACTACTTTGACAAAGCGGCGAAAGATTTAACTTTAACCGAAGCCGCAACTTTAGTCGGAATTTTGCCCGCCCCGAACAGCTTCAACTTTTGTGGTGATGCGCAAAGTCATCAAAGTATTATCGATTACCGCAATCGTGTACTAACTCGAATGCTCGCGCAGGGTAGAATTAGTGCGGAAGAAGCAAATCGCGCGCGGCGATCGCCTGTAGATGTCAGCCGTCGCGTGTGTGAAGAACAAGCCAACACAATCGCGCCCTACTTTTATAGTTACGTCTTTCAGGAACTCAGGCAAATCTTGGGCGAGCAACTTGCACGCGAAGGTAATTTTATTATTGAAACGCAGCTAGACCCCAAAATGCAAGCCCAAGCAGAAACTGCACTACGCGACGCGGTAAGTAACAGTGGCGGAGCGTATCGTTTTTCGCAAGGCGCAATCGTCACGCTTGATGCTAATACAGGTGCAGTATTAGCACTTGTCGGCGGGACTGACTACAAAACAAGTCAATTTAACCGTGCTACGCAAGCACAAAGACAGCCAGGTTCAACGTTCAAGTTATTTGCTTATACCGCCGCCGTTGAGCAGGGAATTTCCCCTTACAAAGCTTATTCGTGTGCGCCTGTTTCTTGGAGAGGTCAGAGGTATCGTGGATGCGAACGCTCTAGTGGTAGTATTGATATGTATGCTGGGCTAGCACTGTCTGAAAACTCGGTTGCTTTACGTGTCGCTCAAGATGTGGGATTAGATCGGGTAGTGCGGATGGCAAGGCGGCTAGGTGTAAAATCGCCGCTCAATCCTGTACCTGGTTTGGTCTTAGGACAAAGCGAAACGAATGTTCTCGAAATGACAGGCGCGTTTGCTGCTATTGCTAACAGTGGCGTATGGAATCGTCCGCACTTGATCAGTCGCATTTTAGACAGCAGCGATTGTAGCGATCGCCAAAACTTAAAAACTTGCCGTGAGATTTATTCTTTTGAGCAGAGTAATGATGCGAATATTCAGGCAATCCCCCCTAATGTAGCTGAGACAATGACTTCGATGTTACGCAGTGTTGTCCAGCGTGGGACAGGAAGAAGCGCCGCATTAGGTTTAGGTGTTGCCGGAAAAACTGGTACAACCGATGATAATCGCGATTTGTGGTTTATTGGTTTTATTCCTGATCGCCAACTTGTAACCGGCGTCTGGTTAGGGAACGACAATAGTTCTCCCACAGCAGGTAGCAGCGCGATCGCGGCACAATTATGGGGTAACTATATGCGTCAAGTTGTCCAGTAACTGCTAACTTTGCCAGGGAGACACCTGCAACACCCCGTCACGACCGAATACTACGCGAAACTGCGCGAGTGCTTCTTGTGCTGTTTCTGGAGTGGCGACAGGATAAACAAGTAAATTCGGTAACGGAGTTTGCGCGATCGCATCATTGGCGATCGCATTCGTCGATCGATATCCGACAATTGCACCGTTGGCTGTAGCACTCACGCGGTAGATTAAATCGTGATTGACCGTGCGAGTCTTCCAAACGCGATTGATGCGGTTGTAGAGTTTTTGTTGCAGCCAGGCGATTTGTTCGGTGTCAGTAATTGCTGCGGCTAAATTACTGCTACGCGATCGCGATTGTGGTTGTGGTTCTTCGGGACGACGAACTTCGGGAATGGGGACGAAAAAGAACGCGATCGCCGCTAATGCTAAACTCGACACTCCAACTGCGGCTGGTACGGCTTGTTTTGTTAACTGTGGCGTGTGTCCCGCATAGCGTTTAGAGACAGGAGCTAGCTGTAACGACATTGTGGGTAACGTTTGGCTATCCGCAAAGAATTGATCGACGGCTTCTACCAAATCAAACAGTTGCACCGTGGTTAAATCGATCGTCACGGGGGTATTCGTCGCTTCTGAGTTAGGATTTGAGGCGCTTGAATAGACAGTTAACCGATGACGATTAGGATCAATTTGCTGCAATTGCACTAAACCTGACTCGTTTCGATGCGCTTCAGGATGAGGAACTTTGCTCAAAAATTCTTGAGCATAACCACTCACCGCCGTTACTAAACTCTCAAAAAATTCTCGTCCTCCCGTCAAAGGTTGTTTAGCTCCTGCTAAGTGACATTCTGCATTCACCAATATCGAAAGCACGGGTCTAACACTTGGAGACTGCTCGTTTATAGGCTCGCTTAAACCCTCTACAAAGAGAGTACAATTAGGCAAACTGTACTTGCGTTGAATTGTCTTCATTCTACTTCCCCGTCAAACAAACTCATCCACAACCTCTGAGTTCCGGCAGTCCCAGTACAAAATAGTAATTGTCCTAATAAACTGAGTGCGAGTTCGTTTAACTTATCATCAGAATTGTAAGCTAAGACTCCTGAACGGCGCGGGTTCATGCGGCTACGGAAATGCGCGCGAAAACGCTCTAGGTAATTCGCTAAACGTAAGTTCTGCTCTAGAGGAATTTGCTTATCTCTCATCTGTTGATAAGCTAACAACAATTGGCGCAGTAAAACTGTCAAGCGTCTTGCTATATGACACGCGATGACAACGAGCGCTTTTGCCTCAACAATACTTAACAAACGGCGCGTATGCCCTCTACGTAATGGATTTGTACTGCGTAGCCGCCACAAATTCACCCGATTTTTGATAATGTCTTGAAGTTCTAGTTCTCGTGCTACATCCAGAAGAGCTTCAGAACCACCTATTTCTAAAGCTTCGATTGCTAGTAGAATCAAGTCAATTTGCAAACAGGTGCGGCGGGGACACCCTTTTTCTTCAATAGGTGGATAAGGTAAATAATCTAAAATCAAAGGATTGGACTGGACAGCAGCCGCATCTATTGGTACTACACTTACAGAAGCATTCATGTTATCAAACGATCTCGGGTGAAGAGGAATTTTGCCATACAAACTTCCACTAGATTGCCAAATTACACGACAAAACGTCCACTTTTGGCATGGAAGCAAGATTCCCCTACTGGTTGAACTGACGGATCTTGAGTCAATTAGATCCCAGCTTCGCAGCAATTAAGCAAGAGGCCGAGGATACATCTACTATAGTTCGCGAGTTCGAGCTAGATTCAGCGATTTTATGGTTGAGAATTATTTACTAACTTACAAATGTCAGCAACAATTCAGATTTATCTAGATTTCTAGTGTACGATTTTTCAGGCATCATTGAGGAATCGGGAACTAGGGAGCAGAAGCAAGAACCTGATAACCTTGTCTAACTCAACAAGACATTAATTTTTGTTGAAAATATTATGCTACTTTACACTAATTTACTCTTGGCAACACGCTTATGGATCTCAAGTCCTTAATTCGTGATATTCCCGATTTTCCTAAACCTGGAATTTTATTTCGAGACATCACGACGCTTCTGCGCGATGCAGATGGTTTACGCTACACGATTGATTCCCTAACCGATAAATTTCAGGTAGCGAATCTGAAAGCAGATTATGTCGTCGGGATGGAATCGCGGGGCTTTATTATTGGCGCGCCTTTAGCTTATAAATTAGGGGCTGGTTTTATTCCAGTCCGCAAACCAGGAAAATTACCGTCGTCGGTTCATGCTGTCGAGTATCAACTGGAATATGGAATGGATCGGTTGGAGGTGCATCAAGACGCTTTACAGCCAGGTAGCCCAGTGTTAATCGTTGACGATCTGCTGGCGACAGGGGGAACCGCAAGCGCAACTGCCAAATTAGTACAACAGATCGGCTGCAAGTTAATTGGCTTTGGGTTTATTATCGAGCTACGGGATTTACAAGGACGACAACAGTTGCCTGATGGTGTACCTGTCATCTCGCTGGTTGAATATTGATGGTAACGAGATTGTCTTGACTTGACTCTGGCTACGAGCGAACTGCGATTATGACTTCGAGTAAGGTTTCTGCGATTGCCCGTTGGGGCTGGCTGAATCGGTTATTTGATAGCGAAACGGTTGTTTATGTCGTTAAGCGGCTACTACAGGCACTGCTAACGCTGTTACTCGCATCAGCACTTTCGTTTTTTATTATTCAGTTGGCTCCTGGCGATTATCTCGACACGCTAAGGCAAAATCCGCAAATTTCGCCCGAACGCATCGAGGAACTACGCCAGCAGTTTGGTTTAGATCGCTCGTGGATCGAGCAGTACGGACGTTGGCTGTGGCGGATCGTGACGCAAGGCGATTTTGGCACAAGTTTCGTCTATCAACGCTCGGTGGCTTCGTTATTGTGGGAGCGAGTTGGTGCAACGTTGTTGCTTGCGATCGCATCTCTCGTTCTGACGTGGGCGATCGCCATTCCGCTGGGAATTGTAGCCGCAGTCAAACAAAATCATTGGAGCGATCGCTTGTTACAAGTTATCAGCTACACAGGACAAGGTTTTCCTAGCTTTATCACTGCGCTTTTACTTCTCATTTTTGCCCAAAATACTTCGCCCCTCTTTCCTGTGGGTGGAATGACAAGTATTAACCATGCTGACTTTTCGCCATTTGGCAGAATTTTGGATGTTGCTTGGCACATGATCCTGCCCACGATCGCATTAAGCATCACCAGTTTTGCGGGTTTGCAACGCATCACGCGGGGTGAGTTATTGGATGTTTTGCGACAAGACTACATTCAAACGGCGCGCGCTAAAGGCTTGCCAGAAAACCGTGTCATCTATGTTCATGCGTTACGCAATGCGGTGAACCCATTAATTACAATTCTCGGTTTTGAACTCGCTAGTTTATTGAGCGGTGCATTTATTGCCGAATTTTTCTTTAATTGGCCTGGTTTGGGGCGCTTAATTCTGCAAGCGGTTTTAGCACAAGATTTGTATCTCGTCATGGCAAGCTTAACGATGGGCGCGGTGATGCTCATTGTCGGTAACTTGATTGCCGATTTGCTCCTCAAAGTCGTAGATCCCAGAATTCGTTTAGAGAATATTAATTAAATGAAACTAGAGTCAGGAGTTAAAAATAATCTCAGATAGCTCCTGAGGTTTTCTGCTTATGTCACAAATATATTATTTAATCCGCTCCAGAGCCGACGGACGTTATCTTGTTGCTCACCCTCAAACTGCGACTGAAACGACAAAAAAAGATGGCTATTTGTTAATGTTTCGCGAAGATTTTGACGCACTTAGCTATCTCAATACGCATGGTGCAGACGTAGCAGAGCAATTTGCTGTAGAATCAGTTGCTGGTAGTCAAGTTAAAAGCCTACTTCAAAGATGGGGTTTTGTCGGTGTCGGTATTGTGCAAGATCCTTTACTACCAAAAGTAGACTTTTTAACTCATTTTTAGGCTTCCACTTGGTGATTAACATATCTATCTTGCTGTAGATGTATCTAAATGAACATTTCACGATACAACTACAAGTAGTTGTATAGGATTCTGCTTAGTCTTATCCTGTTAATAACCTAATTAATGGTCAATTGCTATAACCAGGAGAAACTTGGTATGCGCTCTATTCGTTTCAAATTTTCTGCTTTGCGTCCAGCCCGTGTTTTGATAGCTATCTGTGCTTGTGTTTTTCTAGTATTATCCAGTGCTACACCTGCTTTAAGTGGTACAGAGACTCCACAACCTAATGCTGCTCCATCCGCGCCCCAGCAAGGTGAGGCGAATCTGACAGCAATCGAAAAAGAAGCACAGAAAGCAGCTTTAGACGATCCCTACTCTCGTAAAGAAACGCAAGTTAAAGCCAATGAAGGTCTTAACGAAATTCAAGGTGCTGCTGACGCAGAAAAAATGAGTCGTCCAGAAAATGCTCAGGCAACATCAGTTGAAGAAAACTCTAAGAGTTTCCTCGAAGCTTTGACTGGAAAGAAAAAGTAACCTTTGTGATTGGTTAGTTCTTAGTTGTTAATACTTCATAATAAAAGGGTAGAAATTTCTACCCTTTCTTTAATGTTGGTTAACGTAATAAAAAAGGGTTAACCTCACAATTCTTGGTCAACCCGCATACTTGGGAACGCGCTGTATAAACTATTGCAATACCAACTTAACATTGGCATTTTGCAAACCACGCTGCTTAACTTCAGCTAAAGTTTTGTTAACAGCATACTTTTGGTTAATTGAGTTGATTAACTCAGTTTGATTGTGCTTCTTAGCAACGCCCCAAAGGTCAGCAATCAAATCGAACGAACCATCGCTATTGCGAGACCAACCAAGGTCATACTCACCTTCTAATACTGCAACTAAGTCGGCACGAACACGCTGACCATTGTATCCGCGTACATCGGCTTCAGTTTTGGTAGTAATACCCAAGTCGCGTAGAGAAGCCTTGAGGATTTCTACATCAGTAATTTTGGTGCGTAGGGTGCTAAAGTGAGACATTTTAGTTTCCTCCTAAAGGGAAAATTGAGAAAAACAACGTTTGGGATCAGATGGAACCGCGAGCCTTTTGGGAAGTTTGTATTCGCGGCTTTTGACTAAACTGCTAGCATTTGCTAGCCTTTGCTCCTGTTGGTAGCAGGAGAAAGCTTTTAAAACTCCATTCGCTGATACTCAGCAACGGAGGCTGCTGCGGGTCTGGCACGCTGCCTAGCCCAATCTCTGAGGGCTGTGACCTGTTCGGTCATGGTGCGCGATAGGGGCAACGTCGCTTTAATCGCAGCAATAATATCTAATTGCGTAAACTCGCGGTCTTGCGCAAAGGCTTCGTACATCGCAGCAACTAATGCTTGCTCGATTTCTGCACCTGAAAAGCCATCAGCTACTTTGGCAAGTTGTTCAAGGTCAAATCGCGAAATGTCTCGTTTACGCTTGACAAGGTGGATTTGGAAAATTTCTTTACGCTCCTCAGCGTTGGGAAGATCGACAAAGAAAATTTCATCAAAACGACCTTTTCTTAAAAATTCACCTGGTAAACGTTCAACTCGGTTGGCGGTTGCCATTACGAATACTGGAGAAGTTTTTTCTTGCATCCAGGTTAAGAACGAACCAAAAATTCGACTTGATGTTCCGCCGTCTGAATCAGCAGATCCGGTACCACCAGCAAAGGCTTTATCGAGTTCATCTATGAAGAGAATTGCTGGTGAAATCGATTCGGCTGTCTTTAAGGCATTGCGTAAGTTAGCTTCGGATCGACCTACCATTGAGCCGTCATAAACTCTACCCATATCAAGACGGAGTAGTGGTAAACCCCAGAGTCGAGATGTTGTTTTGGCAATAAGTGACTTACCACAACCAGGGACACCGAGAATTAACATTCCTTTAGGTTGAGGTAGTCCATACTCGCGCGCTCTTTCAGTAAAGGCGTTCGAGCGTTGTTTTAGCCACCGTTTGAGTTCTTCTAAGCCACCAACAGCCTCTAGAGTTTCGTCCTCTTCGATAAATTCCAAAATACCGTTACGGCGAATTAGCTGCTTTTTCTCCGATAAAACGATGTCTACTTCGTTTTCGGTCAGTTGACCTTTAGTATAAACCTGAGCCTTACGGTAAACTTTCTCAGCTTCATCGCGCGTTAAACCCAAAGCTGCTTTAAGAAGTTTTTCTCTTGCCTCGGTACTTAACCGCCGGTTTCGGCTTTGCTCCAACTGCCGAGATAGCACATCATTAAGCTCAGTCATGTCGGGGAGCGCAAAGTCAAGAACGACGACTTCTTTTTCCAACTCGATGGGGATTTGCTGTAATGGCGACATCAAAATAATGGTTTTCTGCGTGCCTTTGAAGCTGGCGATCGCATCTCTTAACCATCGTGTTGTTGCAGGTGAATCAATAAAAGGATGTAAATCTTTGAAAATAAATATGCTTGCTTCGCGTTGGCGGATTACCCATTCAATCGCGGCTTCTGGCGACACGGTATTGTGTTGCGTAATATTCCGGGGTTGACCATACTCAACAATACCGTGGGTGACAGTCCAGACAAAGATTCGCCGTTGGGGTCGCGTTTGGGCGATCATCGATATTGCCTGCTCAGCCCGTTCTTCCTCGGAGGTCACAAGGTAGATTAGAGGGTATTGAGCTTGTATTAAGACGTTTAGCTCTTCTTTCATTGCCGACGACCTACTTGGAACCTTAGTTGATGCAGACAGACGCTTGATACAAATTCACCTCGGATTAAGTCTTTAGCAAGGAACTAGTTCTTCACCTTGCGGACTTGCTTCCACTTGTGCAACCTGTTCGACGGGTACTTCTTCCCGAACTCCAGGTTGTTCGCCTACCGGAACCATTTTTCCGTCTCGCATAACAAGTGCCGTTTCACATTCAGGGCAGTTGTATAAGCGATGGTTTCTGCCGTGGTTTGCTTCTGTCTCTTCTACTACTTCAGAATGATTGAGATAGAAGATTAAAGCTTTTTCGGCAATGTCGGACATTGGTTCTGAGTCGATTGCGGCTCGAATTTTGAGTTTTCGATGCAATTCTGGCGACAAATATAAAGTAACTTTTTGCTTAGCTTGCATATAACTTTTGAGTGGTCTTACCCGGGTATGCATATTACGTTATCGACTCTATCATTAGTTGTCAAGACTGCAAAGCGTTTTAACGTCAATAATGTTACATATCTTAATGTTTAACGCGAAGGAAATAGCTAGGGTAAAAGTTAAGGATTCGGTGTCAGAAAGTTTGCTAAGCTTAAGCATTCTCACATCGATCTGCGATTCCTAAGCTCTAAATGTAGGGGTGATACTAGTTACGGTAGTGGAGCGCATACCTCCACAACACAGTAGCTACACAAGTTGAGAGACCTATTTGCGTATTAGCGCTTTCTCATCCTGGTGATGACTTCTACATTTAGTGGTTTATAGGGGTCACAAACCTGATAGATTTAGCGAAGATCAGCGAGTTAGCACAGTTTGAAGATGAAAGTCCTGGTTATTGGTGGCGATGGCTATTGCGGTTGGGCAACCGCACTGTACCTTTCTAATCAAGGGTACGAAGTTGGCATTCTAGATAGCTTGGTACGGCGGTACTGGGATCTGGAATTAGGCGTAGAAACATTAACTCCGATTGCGCCGATCAAACAAAGACTACAGCGATGGCAAGATTTGACGGGAAAATCGATCGACCTATTTGTCGGTGATATTAACAATTACGATTTTCTGAATCAGGCGCTACATAAGTTTGAACCAGATGCGATCGTTCATTTTGGCGAACAGCGATCGGCTCCATTTTCGATGATTGACCGCGAACACGCCGTTTTAACCCAAGTCAACAATGTCGTCGGAACATTAAATTTGTTGTACGCGATGCGCGAGTTTCCTGACTGTCACTTAGTGAAGTTGGGAACAATGGGTGAATACGGTACGCCAAACATCGATATTGAAGAAGGCTATATCACGATTGAACACAATGGACGCAAAGACACACTACCTTATCCAAAACAGCCAGGTAGTATGTATCATCTCAGCAAAGTCCATGACAGCCACAACATTCACTTTGCTTGTCGCATTTGGGGCTTGCGCGCAACCGACTTGAACCAAGGTGTTGTTTATGGCGTGTTGACTGAAGAAACAGGGATGGATGAGTTGCTGATCAACCGCTTAGACTACGACGGTATTTTTGGCACCGCGCTTAACCGTTTTTGTATTCAAGCTGCCATTGGTCATCCGCTGACAGTTTATGGTCAAGGAGGTCAAACGCGGGGCTTTTTAGATATCCGCGATACAGTGCGGTGTGTGGAACTCGCGATCGCAAATCCAGCGCAACCTGGAGAATTTCGCGTATTTAACCAGTTCACCGAACAGTTTAGCGTTGGTGACTTAGCGTTAATGGTGAAAAAAGCTGGACAATCGTTGGGATTGAGCGTCGAAATCAACAACATTGATAATCCGAGAATCGAGAAAGAAGAACATTACTTCAACGCCAAAAACACAAATTTACTCAACTTAGGATTACAGCCGCATTATCTTTCAGAAGCATTGCTTGATTCGTTACTTAACTTTGCGGTCAAGTATCAGCATCGCGTTGACCACAGCCAAATTCTGCCAAAAGTTTCTTGGCGGAGATAGTCAGGAGTTAATCGTCAGTGGTCAGTAGTAACTTATCGCTGACAACTGACAGCCAAAAAATAACAACTGACAACCTACAACCTATGCGAATCGCCTTATTTACAGAAACCTTTTTACCCAAGGTCGATGGTATTGTCACGCGCTTAAGCCATACTATCGATCATCTCCAGCGTAACGGCAATCAAGTCATGGTATTTGCCCCTGAGGGCGGAATTGCAGAGTACAAAGGCGCTAAAGTGCATGGTGTCTCAGGCTTTCCCTTACCACTGTATCCGGAGTTGAAATTAGCACTACCTCGACCTGCGATCGGTCACGCACTAGAAAACTTTCAGCCGGATATTATTCATGTTGTAAATCCAGCCGTTTTAGGCTTGGCTGGGTTGTTTTATGGCAAAGCGCTCAAAATTCCCTTAGTCGCTTCCTACCATACGCATTTGCCACAATATCTACAACACTATGGCTTGGGAATGTTAGAAGGCTTGCTATGGGAATTGCTCAAGACGGGTCACAACCAAGCAGAAATTAATTTATGTACTTCAACAGCGATGATGCAGGAGCTAGCTGCGCATGGTATTGAACGGATAGCATTGTGGCAACGGGGTGTAGATACAGAATTATTTCATCCGGATCAGGCGAGTAGAGAAATGCGATCGCATCTCAGCCAGGGTCATCCTGAAAAGCCGCTGCTGTTGTATGTCGGACGCTTATCAGCAGAAAAAGAAATTGAGCGGATTAAAGCGATTTTGACAGCGATTCCCGAAGCGCGTTTAGCCTTAGTTGGCGATGGACCACATCGTCACGCCTTAGAAAAGCACTTTGCTCAAACACCAACGCATTTTGTTGGTTATCTCACTGGTAAAGATTTAGCAGCGGCGTTTGCGTCAGCAGATGCGTTTATTTTTCCTTCGCGGACAGAAACGCTAGGATTAGTACTACTAGAAGCTATGGCAGCAGGTTGTCCGGTTGTTGCAGCAAATTCAGGTGGTGTTCCTGATATTGTGACTTCCGGTGTCAATGGTTATTTGTTCGAGCCGGATGCGGATGATGCAGGCGCGATCGCGGCGACACAACGCTTATTAGAACAAACACAAGAGCGTGAAATAATTCGGCAAAATGCCCGTAAAGAAGCTGAACGTTGGGGCTGGGGAGCAGCTACACGCCAACTACAAGATTATTACGCGAGTGTGTTGTCGCAGAAGTTAGCTAGCTTAACACGCTAAGCCATCCACTTACGCGGGCGGATTTTCGCTATCGTCTTGAAAGAGATTTTCGCCAATACCCAGTTGCTTTTTCGTGCGTTTGAGGTCTTTCCAAAGCGCATGAATTTGCTTATAAGACTCTTCGGGGGATAGTTTCCCAGCCGTTTCTAGATTACATATGTAGCTGACGCGCTGGGCAAACTCTTGTAGGTTGGCATTGAAAACCAGGTTCTCTGGCTTAACTTTGCCATAGTAGCGACTGCGCGGATAGAGAAATTCAGATTGATTCGCCATCGCAGATCCAGTTTTATGAAACGCCCTTATTGATCTAACATCAAGCAATACAAACGGCAATACGTATTTTGCCGACAACTTTTGAGATTGTGGCTACAACTTGTAGTTAGATTTTAATCGATACCAACTAGTATATCGTCAATTTGTTAACTTATTTTTAACCAATATTTAACTTTTTCTTAGCTTGGTGACTGAAGTTGCAGCTTAACAACGAAGTCCGCCTACGTGGACTTCATAATTGAGAGAGGTCAAGGTTAAGAAAATCACCCTGACTCCTTTTTCATGACTCTTCATCAAGTAAAACCGAGTCTTGCAGGTGTTGCGGAGGAATAGCCGCAATAATTGCATCAAGAACTTTTGCGACAGGAATGATTTCCAAATTGACATCAGGGAGGTTTTGCCCTTTGGGAACGATCGCGCGCTTGAAACCCAGTTTTGCGGCTTCTTTGAGACGGAGTTCCATTTGCGAAACTGCTCGCAATTGCCCACCCAAGCCAACCTCACCGATTAAAACTGTCCCTGGATCGACGACGCGATCGCGAAACGAGGCGACGACAGCGATCGCCACACCAAGATCTACAGCAGGTTCTTCAACACTCAAACCACCCGCCGAAGCAACGTAGCTGTCTAGCTTAGATAGCGGAATACCAACACGTTTTTCTAAAACAGCAAGAATTTGTAACAAACGGTTGTAATCGACACCCGTTGTCGATCGGCGCGGGGAAGCATAGCTTGTGGGACTTACCAAAGCTTGCAACTCAACAACAATCGGGCGCGTTCCTTCGCACGCGACAACGATCGCGGTGCCTGGTGCAGGTTCGTCACGATTTCCTAAAAATAACTCAGATGGATTCGGAACTTCGCGCAAACCGCGATCAATCATTTCAAAGATGCCGATTTCATGCGTTGCACCAAAGCGATTTTTAACAGTTCTTAAAAGTCGATGCGAGGCGAAGCGATCGCCTTCAAAATACAAAACAGTATCGACTAAATGTTCTAAAACTTTAGGTCCTGCTATTGCACCTTCTTTGGTAACATGACCCACAATTAACATTGTCACATCATCGCGTTTTGCAACTTGCATCAAAGCTGCGGTACATTCGCGTACTTGTGCAACCGAACCAGGTGCTGAAGTTAGTGTGGGGAAATAAACTGTTTGAATGCTATCGATGACAGCAACATTCGGTTTAAGCGAGTCAATTTCTCTTAAAATTTCTTCAAGATCTGTCTCAGGTAAAACATACAAATCGGCACCAACAGCGATTTCAGTTGCCGGTGAATTAGGCTGTGGTAAATTAATATTTGCCTCGTCATTACTTGAGTCATTAACTGGTTTCGCAACTCCTAAACGCGAAGCGCGCAGCTTTACTTGTTGTCCTGATTCTTCTCCGCAAACATAAAGTATGCGATACTTTTGTGCGAGTTGATTAGAAACTTGCAATAAAAGAGTTGATTTCCCAATTCCAGGATCGCCGCCGATGAGTACTAAAGACCCAGGAACAATACCGCCGCCCAAAACTCGGTCAAGTTCGCCATAGCCAGAAACCCAACGCATTACTTGGCGATCGCTAATTTGAGCAAAGGTAAGCGAAGCTCTTGGTTTAGCTGGTTTAGCCGCCGATTTGTTATTACTTCGCGTAAGTTGTAATCCACCACGACTGGGTAAAGTTGCTGATGTTGTAGACTCGATTTGTTCTTCTAAAGAATTATAAGTTCCACAGGCAGGGCACTTGCCAAACCACTGCGGAGACTCTGCACCACATTCATTGCATACGTAATAAGTTCGAGGCTTTGGCATTGGCTATTTGTTAATTGTTAAAATATGTTTAGAGCGAAAGTTTAAAAAAGTTTGAAATCAATTTTTGATGCAAAATTCGATATTTTTTAATACACAAATCAGCTAAAATTTTAAATTAATGGTACTAAAAATTAAGTTTCATAAAATCCAATTAAGGAGCGCGAAGAAGATTGGAAAGTCATAAAGAAAAAATCTTAGTAGTAGATGACGAAGCAAGCATACGTCGTATTTTAGAAACCCGACTATCAATGATTGGTTATGACGTTGTTACCGCAGCTGACGGGGAAGAAGCACTCGACACATTTCGGAAAGCGCAACCTGATTTAGTTGTACTTGACGTCATGATGCCAAAGCTAGACGGCTACGGAGTTTGTCAAGAGCTACGTAAAGAATCAGACGTCCCAATCATTATGCTAACAGCCTTGGGAGATGTCGCAGATCGCATCACAGGTTTAGAACTCGGTGCGGATGATTACGTTGTCAAACCATTTTCTCCTAAAGAACTCGAAGCGCGGATTCGTTCGGTATTGCGGCGAGTCGATAAAACGGGCGTGACAGGAATTCCAAGTTCAGGCGTGATTCACGTCGGACAACTGCGGATAGATACTAACAAACGGCAAGTTTACAAAGGAGATGAGCGGATTCGATTAACCGGAATGGAATTTAGTTTGCTTGAGTTACTCGTAAGTCGTTCAGGTGAAGCTTTCTCGCGCTCAGAGATTCTTCAAGAAGTGTGGGGCTATACTCCTGAAAGACACGTAGATACTCGCGTCGTAGATGTTCACATTTCGCGCTTGCGTGCAAAATTAGAAGACGATCCGAGTAATCCAGAACTTATTCTTACCGCAAGAGGTACGGGTTATTTGTTTCAACGCATTATAGAACCAGGCGAGGAGTGAAGTAAAAAAAACTAATTACTCATTGCTAAACGATGGCTAAATCAGACCAAAATCAATTCTTCCGGCTGCTACCAATTGTTGTAGGTGCGCTAGGAGGAACATTACTTCTGCTCAACCGTCTACTAACACCAGAGTTAACGGGTTCACAGGCACGAGCAGATGCGCTAGGGATTATGCTAAGCGCAACATTAATATTAACAGGTTTGCTATGGCAGCGAATTATACCGCAATCGCCCGATACCGTCAGTTTAGTCGGGCAAGAAGGTTTTGAGATTGCACCATTGCCAGAGCCAGCAAAAACAGAACTAGCTTGGGCATCGCACTTACTATTAACAAATACCGCAACGCGATCGCTAGTCGTATTCTACCAAGGTAAAGTATTGCTGCGGCGGGGTATTTTGGGTCAACAACCAGAAGTCAAACCAGGGGCAATTTTACAACGCGTGCTAGACAAGCACAAACCTGTTTACCTAGTAGACTTAAAAATATACCCAGGACGGATTGAATTTGATTACTTGCCAGAGAATACTCAAGGTGTAATAGTACAACCAATTGGTCAAGAGGGTGCGTTGATTTTAGCAGCTAATGCACCGCGTAGCTATACTAAGCAAGATGAAAATTGGATCGCGGGAATTGCTGATAAATTAAGTGTCACGCTCAAGAACTCTACAAATGTTGCTTCTGTCTCTGGATAAAGCTTTATGTTGTTAACGCTGTATTGGGTGCTAGTTGCCCTGATGATTGTTGGTGTCATTGGCGCTGTGGTTCCAGGGATTCCTGGAACCAGTTTAATTTTAATAGCTATTATTATTTGGGGAGTTCTCCAAGGCTCGTTGAGTAGTATTGCTGTACCCCTCACGGTTGCGATCGTTGTGTTGCTTGCGAGTATCGGAATTGATTTTTTAGCAAGCTACTGGGGTGCGAAACGTGCTGGTGCAAGTAAATGGGGACAAATAGGCGCAATTGTCGGTTTAATCTTAGGCTTTTTAGGCTTATTACCAACTTTACCCTTCGGTGGACCTTTACTCGGTATTCTCCTCGGACCATTCCTTGGAGCGATTATAGGGGAATATCTTTATCAACACAATTTGCAACTAGCCGTCAAAGCTGGAGTAGGAATTGTCGTCGGTTCTTTGATAGGAAATTTAATTCAGGGAGCGTTAGCAGTTGTTACTTTAAGTGTTTTTGTATTAACAACTTGGTCACAAATCGTTGGCATCTAAATTATATTTTAGAAAAGCATGAGTGCTGTTGAATTCTACAAGCTGCTTATCGCTTAGCAGTACTTCTAAAAATATAAATTTCCCGATTTGTTGGATATTACTACTTTCAATAACGTATTTGTTAATTCTAGAGAAACGTTATAGTTAAGTTAGTAATGGTATTTAGTTGCATTTAACGGGTTTTAATCGAACTTGAAGATGACGAGTGAGTACGTGGCATTCACCTTGAGTTACCTCGACTTTCTCTAAGACAGAAGTTTCATAACCATCGCTTGATGTTGATACGGTATAGACTCCAGGACGTTCAAACACTCCTCCATATATAAATTGTCCTGCTGGTGTTACACTGCTCAGTTGAAGTTCCTCTTGGAAGTTCTGTTTTTGAACAACAACTTTAGCTTCTAGTGGTAAATTTGTTTGAGCATCAGAAACTGTTACTGTAATTGCAGGTTCTATGCTAGGAGTGCAAAAAGTCATAGTGTCAAGTTCAGGAGATTGAGCAGATACAAAAACTATTCCAAGAAGAGATAGCGAGCTTAGATGTCTGTCCATGATCGCATTCCTTTTCTATTAAATCTTTTCATGTATAACTGTTAATTGGCAGTCATCTAATTTTAAAATAAAAAACTCTAAAAACGGGTATCAAAGTTTTTGCTGTTATGTAGTCTCTAAACAATTATTCGACCTTTAAGTTGAAGCGGCTTTGATAACTTATAACTTAACACTTACACTTCTCTTAAGTTCTCCTAGTTTCTAACCCCTGCTATCCTACACAAATATGGAACAACCAGAATAGAGATTTGCTAAGTCAGCACTACGCTGGAGTGCTACTGCACGACGCACAGCAGCATCTGCATTGACTAATCCGTGACCAAAAGTATTATCTCGTCCCTCTGCTCCTAAATCCATTGCTGTATCAATCAAAATCTGACGTACTTGCCCTCCTGTCAAGCTGGAATTGACACTCCACACCAAGGAAGCAATTCCAGCTAAGTTAGGATTAGCGCCAGAGGTTCCGCCAAAAAAGCGCATATTACCGAATTTATCAATTGCTGGAGAATCGGTTGCTGCTACTAATGTCAAATTAGAACCACGGTTAGAGTAACTAGCAAGATTGACAGAAGAAGCATTAGTCAAGCCATCTACTATCGTTGTAGCACTTGTGTTCCGTAGTGCGCCAACTGACATAACATTGTCATGCGTTGTTTCTAATTGCGCAACACCACTCACGCTTGTTAAGTAATTAGGATCGGAAAGATTGCCATTAGGACCACCATTACCGGCTGCGATCGCAAAAATAGCAATGTCAGAGTTATCTCGAATTAATTGTTCAAGTTGTTCGCGCGTTCCACCACTATTAAACCAATTTCCTTGAATTCCGCCTTGGAAAACAACTCGTTGATTTCTAGCTCGTGCATAGCTAATAGTATCTTGAATCGCTTGCTGTAAAGATACACCTCTGTATACGTCATTCACGTACACACTGCTATTCCAGTTAATTCCTGCAATCCCAGAGGAATTATTGGCAATTGAAGACATGATACTTATTGCAGAATGCCCATGTCCATAGTTATTAAAGTTGTCATCATCACTAGGATCAGTAATTAAGCGATCTATTGCAATATCAACAATATCTCCGCTAGCACCGGCTGCTGTCAAAATTCCTGTATCTAAAGAAGCTAGTAAGACATTGCTAGCCCCTTGAGTAAAGCGCCATGCGTTACTTACATCAGATATATGTAAGTTCCATTGAGAACCGAAGAAAGTATCATTAGTGCGTACTTGTAGTTCAAAGATTGAGGAGTCTGAAAAGCGCAATCTTTCAATACCTTGTAAGTAAATTTCTCGACCATCAGCAAGATTTATATAATCGAAGGTTGTACCTCCAAAAATTGCTTGATTAGCAGTTGAACCAGACAACGGATTAAAATCAGCGAGGCTCATACCATTAATACTAGTAATGCTAGAAGGAGAAATTTCAAACAAGTTTAATGTATCTGTACCGCCGCGTCCAATAATAACGGCACCTGTCCCTAAGTCTGCTGTATAGTCAATAATTTCACCCTTAAAAGAGCCATTAATTCGGTTCCAAGATAGTACATTTATAGCTTGAGAAGCAGAAGCAAACTCTTGACCGTCAGTAGTACGAGCTACTGCACGCAGTTGATAACTATCTCCAGTAAAATTTGAAAAGCTGGCGAGGTTAATTAACTCATTCGATAAGTTAGCTTGATTCCAAGTTCCCAGAGTTGATACAACACTATTGCCTTTTAGGGCTTCTAGACGTACATCTAATAAAGAAAAAATGTTGTCTAAATTATAGTTGAGACGTAAAGCTCCACTTTCAAAGACGCTATTTAAAGTATTGTCTCCCGAAGCATCAAATACACTAAATTTGGTAAAGATAGGATTAATACTTGTCGTGGCTAATGGATCGCTATTATTGTTATTCGGTGCGTCACTTGTGATATATGGATAGTTATTAAAAGCTGAGTATGTATTTTCTTGAATTTCCTGGTCTGTAATTATCTGAGTTGATAAATTATCTTGGGAAGAGCTTAAATATGTCGGAGTAGGTAAGTTAGAAACATCAGGAGAATAAGTTGCTGAGCTACTCGATCTGTTGTTTCTGTATATTACTGGTTCAGTAAGTTCTGAAGTTGTATTGTATGGTATGCCTGATGAGTTTGGTTCTGAAACTAGAGAAGTATTAAATATATTTGAACTAAAGCTTTCTAGTAGCTTTAAATTGTATGACATATTTTTCAGATAGGTAAATCAATTCTCAAATTTCTAATAATTTGAGACATGAAAGTTTTAGCAGACTTGTATATCTACTTGATGAAATTAGAGCTAGCAGAATTAAATCCTTGTAAGCTTGGCTTTATAAGTTATTGATTTTTTCACTTTATTTTGCTAAACAAGGAGATTTTAGGGATTCTATACAGAGAATTACTAGTAATTTAGCAAGCATTTTGCGGATAAAAATAAAACATTATTGAGTTTTTATCTAAATTCTTTAAAGATTTGATTAAGAAAATATCTCTAACAAATAAATAATTTATATTTATTCTTGAACGGAATATTAGCTATTTGTAATTGATTATCACTTTCATTATTAAACGACGTGGCATTAATTGGGAAAAGAGCATTTATACAAGAGATGAACCTTTACCCTACAACACATACCACGCAGATTCGAGCCTGAATATGATCGCGAATTTATTCGCTACTAGATGAACTCTATCGGCCTTTGTAGACTTACGCACAAAACTATTACGTAGTACGACGGAGAAACAATTGCAATAGATCGCCAATTTTTTCTGACCAATGCTCTTGCGGATAGTGTCCGGCTTCAGGTATTTGGACGAGTTCGACATTTTTTAAAGACTCGACTGCGTTTTGTGTATCAGCGATCGCAAGCCAAGGATCTTTAATTCCCCAAATAACCATTGTTGGTTGTTGCCACTTGCGTAAGCCCGAGTCAATTTCTGCGAGTGATTGTTGAAGTTGAAGATTGCGCATAGTCGCCAAAAGCGATCGCCCTGCTGCTGAACTTGTCAGAAAAGGCTTGCGGTAAATATTCAAATCTTGTTCACCGATTTGATAACGGCTACCACTTTCTAGCGTACGGTCAACTAATAGGGGGTCTTGCGTGAGCATATCACCCATAAATGGTAATCCGAGTTGTTTCAGCTTCCAAGGGAGTTTAGCGTTAGGAGAAATTGGTGCATTGAGAATCGCTAAGCGTTCAATTTGCTGGGGATTACGTAAAGCGTATTGCAAACCAACCGAACCCAAAAAACCCTGCACAACTAAGGAAAACCGCGAAACTTCTAAGGCTTGAATAAATTCTGCTAATGCAGTGATAAAAGCATCAGGCGTGTAAGCAAAATCTCGTTTATCAGGCTTAGCGGAAAGACCAAATCCAATCCAATCGGGGGCGATCGCACGAAATCCTCTTTCGGCAAGAGTTGGCATAATTGCCGTCCAACTGTAGCTTTGGGCAGGAATACCATGAAGTAAAACAACAGGTGGCTTATCTATACTTTGAATTGGTTTATTTTCACGATAAAACCACTCCAATTTGCCTACTGTAATTTGATTTTCGGTATTCACGACACCTGACCCTTGCTACGCTAGTTACCATCCGCAGCTGTAACGCTCGATGGATTCTCTAAAATTGCTGCTTGAAACACTGCCAAGTCGAACCAGAAAGTTGTGCCGACGCCAACCTCACTAACTAAGTGTACGCTGCTATGGTGCTTGTCGATAATATTTCTGACAATTGATAGCCCTAATCCTGTTCCTTCGAGAGTATGAACGCGGTTTTCTACACGAAAGAAGCGACCAAAAATCTTCTCTTGATGTTCAGGATCAATGCCCATACCCGTATCAGAAATCTCAATACGGACTTTTCCAGCAAGTGGCTGCGAATTGAGCCGTAGCAAGCTTTGCTTTGTTTTTGTATTCTCTATTAAGTAAGCACGAATAACAACTTTGCCACCAGCATTTGTGAATTTCAAAGCGTTACCGACTAGATTTGTAAATACTTGTAGTAACAAGTCATAGTTGCCGAGTACAGGAGGTAGCTTAGGTTCAATTTCCTGAATTAATTCAATTCCTTTATCTTTAGCATTTAACTGATAGTTACGCAGCGTTTGGTCGATCGCCTGCGCGACATCTACCGCATCAAAATGATAAATACGACACGATTCTAAGCGCGACAAATCTAAAACATCATTAACAAGGCGGGTCAGGCGATCCGTTTCATTGTTGGCTGTTTGGAGAAATTCGCGGCGCTGTTGTTCGCCGAGTTCTGCACCGTAGTCGTGTAAAGTTTCGATATAAGTTTTTATGTTAAATAAAGGCGTTCGCAGTTCGTGCGAGACGTTGCTAATAAACTGACTTTTCGCTTCATTCAGTTCAACTTCGCGCGTGATGTCTTGCACCGTCATCGCGATACCTTTAAGACTTTCGCGATATTGATCGAGAACCGTTGTTAACAGAATCCGAATCGTACGATTTGTCGGTTGATTGAGCGAGACTCGAAATTCAGCACTGTCGCGTTCGCCAGCGACAAGTTGATACAAAGGACGTGTTAACTCCATCTGTAGCACTGGTGGCAAATGATGCAAAATGTTATTTCCAACAACAGGCGCACCATCCCAACCAAACATTCGCCGTGCGATCGGATTGACTAAAATGACGTGCATATTCGTATCGAGTAATATCGCACCGTCCGCAATTGTCGAAACGAGGGTTTCGAGCTTCGCTTTCTCGGCGGTTAGTTCTTCGATGTTTTGTTCCTCATAGCGTTCTAGACGCTCTGCCATTTCATTGAAGCTAGAAATTAATTCTTTGAGTTCGCCGCCGACGGGTAAGTCAATTCGCTGCTTGAAATTTCCGGCGGCAATGTTTTTCACACCTACGAGGAGTTCTTTGATTGGTTTTGTAATGTACAGTGCATTAAACACTGCACCAAGAATTACCATGACCCAAATTGAGATGAATACGGCGATCGTGACATCCCGCGTGAGATTTGATGAGGTAATGACAGTAGGATTGGGATTCGTGCCGATTGCCAAAACGCCTAAATAAGTGCCGTTGTGCGTCAAGGGGACAAAAACATCTGTCACAACGCCATCAGGCGTGCGATGCTGCCGCACCATAGGTAATTCTGAATTGGCAGCGTAGTCATCGGGAAGTTGAATGCGGCGTTCGATTGTCAAGGAGTTTTGAACTTCTGAATCCCAAAAAGGAATGCCAAAGAAGATTTTGCCCGATTCATCTGCGTAGAGCATATAGCGAACGCTAGAAGTGCTGCTGTAGAAGCGTTGTGAAAACTGGGCAACCTCAGTTAAATTATCTTCGGCAATTAAGGGAGCGACATTCGATGCCAGCAATAGACCAAGATCGCGACCAAAGCGAGTATCGTTAAGACGGGCATCTTGTTGAATCGTGTTGACTGCCCAAAAGGTGAGACCGCTCATGATTAAGGAAACCACCAACGTGGCAGCAGCCATTAGCTTAGTCTGGAGCGTGAACTCTGACCACCAATGGGCGATCGCCTCTCGAATTTTCTTCAGTAAAGCTAGCATCTTCTATACGTTGTTAGTTGTGGCTTCTGTTAAAACCTAACAACTAAAAATTAACAGCTTTTGATTGGACGCGGTAGCCGATGTCACGCCGATAGTACATTTTCTCAAATTGAATACAATTAACTGCACTGTAAGCAAGTGCGATCGCTTGCTCAAAATTTTCGCCAATTCCCGTAACACCGAGAACTCGACCGCCATCAGTCACGAGGTCTGATAATAATTTGGTACCTGCATGGAAGACGTTTGTGCCTAATGCTTCTGCAAAGTCGATACCAGAAATGACTTTTCCCTTTTCGTAGCTTCCAGGATAGCCACCCGCAGCAATGACGACACAAGCTGATGCACCGGATTTCCATGCGATCGGCGGCATTTGTTCTAATCGCTGTTCTACACAAGCGAGTAATAACTCTTCGAGAGGAGTTTCGAGTAGCGGTAAAATTGCTTGAGTTTCAGGATCGCCAAAGCGACAGTTGAACTCTAAAACTTTAAAATCGCCGTTGGGGGCAATCATCAAGCCAGCATACAGGACACCGCGATAGTCAATACCTTTTTTTTTGAGCGTAGCGATCGCCGGTTGTAAAACTTTTGCTTCAATTTCTGCCATCAACTCTGGTGTGACAATCGGTGCAGGCGCATAGACTCCCATACCGCCTGTATTTTCTCCTGTATCACCTTCGCCAATGCGTTTGTGGTCTTGTGCAGGTAATAGCGGACGAATCGTTAAACCATCGGTAAGCGCTAAAACTGAGGCTTCTTGACCAACCAAGCATTCTTCAATAACGACAAACTCGCCTGCACCAAATTGCCCTTGAAAAATGGCGTCTATTGCGCTGTGGGCTTGCGCTACCGTTTCGGCAACTGTCACCCCTTTACCGGCGGCTAAACCATCAGCTTTGACCACAATCGGTGCGCCTTGGGCTTTTACATAGTCTTTAGCAGCGGCTGCGTGATGAAATACAGCAGCTTTGGCAGTAGGGATTTTGGCTTCCTGCATTAAGGCTTTTGCCCAAGCTTTACTTGCTTCGATTTGTGCGCCAGCACGCGTAGGACCAAAAACTTTAATGCCGAGGCGTTGTAAATTGTCTGTAATTCCTAATGCTAGGGGAACTTCAGGACCTACGACGACAAGATCGATGTTGTGCGATCGCGCAAATTCGCCCATACTGGCAAAGTCTTCAACACTGAATGGCAGATTTTGACAGCGGTCTAGAATTGCCGTTCCACCATTACCAGGCGCACAGAAGACTTGTTCAACTTGCGGCGATCGCAACAATTTCCAGGCGATCGCGTGTTCGCGCCCTCCACTACCTACAACTAAAACTTTCACTTTGATCCTCGCAGCACTGTGGTAATCGGTGATTGGTAACTGGTAATTGGTAAACGTTACATCCTTCTATTACCTAATGACTCATTCTCTCACATCGTTTCAATACATATCAGCCGACTTACAAGTAGCGATTATGAAAAAGTTTGTTATAGAAATGATTAACCTCCCATTACCGTTTTTTGCTGTGCATAGATTGCTTTAAATTGCCTTTGTTGTCGTTTGTGATCGACAATTGGTAGCGGATAGCCAAGGGCTTCTCTTTCGAGTGCTGGAATATCACCACTGAGTAGATATTCGGTATCTACCGAACGCAATTCGGGTATCCATTCGCGGATGTATTCGCCTTCAGGATCGAATTTTTGGGCTTGGCTGGCAGGGTTGAAGATGCGTACAGGTTTGGGGTCCATACCACTTGATGCACTCCATTGCCAACCGCCGTTGTTAGCCGATAAGTCACCATCAATGAGTCGCTGATAAAAGTATTTTTCGCCCAAGCGCGGATCGATTAACAAGTCTTTGGTGAGGAAGTTTGCGACAATCATGCGACAGCGGTTGTGCAT
Organism: Chroogloeocystis siderophila 5.2 s.c.1; assembly: GCF_001904655.1. Taxonomy (NCBI): domain Bacteria; kingdom Bacillati; phylum Cyanobacteriota; class Cyanophyceae; order Chroococcidiopsidales; family Chroococcidiopsidaceae; genus Chroogloeocystis; species Chroogloeocystis siderophila. The sequence goes on from NZ_MRCC01000015.1 coordinate 46,978, forward strand.
CCAGCCACTTTCGTTCATCTGACGCATCGCAGCATCAACAATTGGGTAGCCAGTTTTACCGACGCACCAAGCTTGAAAAAGTTCTTCGTTGTTTTCGTAAGGAAAGTTTTTGAAATCTTTGCGATAAGCTTCTGTTGCTAGTTCAGGAAAATGATACATTGCGTGTTGGTAGAATTCCCGCCATGCGAGTTCTTGTTGCCAAGCGCGGATACTCGTATCAGTTTCGTCGCTGCGGCTATTTTCTAATGCGGCGATCGTTGCTGCCCAAACTGTACGAATGCCGATCGCGCCAAATTTAAGCGCAGCGCTAAGTTGCGATGTACCATTCACCGCAGGAAAATTCCGCTGTTCTTTGTATTCGGTGATTGCTTTATAGCTAAATTCTGCTAACCTTTCTTGGGCTGCTGCTTCTCCTGGCGCAATTACTAAATCGCCATCCCAAATGAATCCTAAATCTTTGGCTGTAGGAAGTGGAATAACGCCTGCTTGTTGGGCAATGTCGCGTTCTGTATCTGTCAAGCCTGTGATACCTTGTAGCGTTGCGACAGGTTCAGCTTTAGATTTACTGCTCCAGTTACGCCAAAACGGAGTAAATACGGTGTAAGGCTGGTGAGAACCAGTGCGAATTTCGTCAGGAGAATGAAGAATTTGGTCCCAATTTTCGTGTAAAAATTGAATTCCTTTCTCTTTTAGAGCTTCGATAATCGTGCGATCGCGCTTTTGCGAATACGGTTCAACGTCCCAATTCCAAAATACTGCTTGAGCATTGAGTGCTGCTGCGAGTCTGGGAATTGCTTGTGTTGGATTGTCGTGCACAATTAAGAGTTGACTGCCAACTTCGGTGTATCGCTGTTGCAGGGCTTGCAGACACCCAATCATGTACGTTACGCGTACAGCAGCTACGTCGTCGCGTTCTAAAATATTCGGATCGAGGCAAAATACTCCTACAACTTTTTGACTTTGCTTTCTTGCGGCTGCAAGTCCAGTGTTATCCGCTATGCGTAAGTCACGGCGATGCCAAAATAAAATGAGGTCAGACATTTAATGCTTAATAATAGTTCTTTTGTACTAATAGTTTAGATGAGTTGATTTAGATTTTGCATCAATCGGGCAGGCTGAAAGTCTACTCTACAACTAATGTTCTGCTGTGAGATGGGTATGTTGCTAATCAAAATCGGGTTGCCATTCAGGATGACGATAATGCGCGAAGAGGCGCGAAATTTGTGAAGGAACAACGCGTGTTAGGGAAAGTTCGGGAATTTCTTGCTCTTTAAAGAATGCTGCGCCTGCTGTTTCTGTACTTTCTGCTGCATTCCCACCACTGATTTGACATTGAAAGAAAAGTTTGTAAACGTGATGTCGCAGGGGTGGATGATTATGACGCGGATGATTGCGATCGTAAAGTGCTAACAACTTTATAATTCGTGTTTGATAGCCCGACTCTTCATAAACTTCGCGAATGACTGCCTGACTTGGTGATTCTCCGACATCAACCCATCCTCCTGGTAATGTCCAGCAGCCGTCTTCGCGTTCTTGAACCAAGAGAATTTGATCGTTATGAAATACGACACCTCTGACATCTACTTTCGGAGTTGCGTAACCTTCTTCTTTATTCAATAGGTCGTAAACATAGGTTGGAGTTTCATGAGCATAAGTTGCCATGATTTCAGCCGCGATCTGACGAATTTGCTGATATCGCTCGATATCATACGGACTTTGAGTATAGGTGAGTCCGGTTTGGGCGATCGCCTGTAATTTTTGTGACCATTCTAGCCACTTTAGCGACATAATTATCTCCTGTATGGGAAGCCTGGCGAATAAATTCGCGGCTTAATCAATGAAGTCTATGAAGGTGAACTCACAGAGTTAGGATTATAGAAACTTTTGCTTTCCTGCTTCTTCATCATTGATGCTAGATATGTTAATTTAGAAATGGTTTTGCGAGCAAAAAGCTAGAAATCGATTTGGCATCAACAGCTTCGCCGTCTAAAATTGCTTGTTCCAATTCTTGTGGACTCATCAAAACAATTTCGATATCTTCATCAGCGTCTTGATGCGGCGGTTTGTCGAGTAGTTCTAGATTTTGTGCCAAAAAAGCATAAATGACTTCATCAGAATAGCCTGGTGCTAGAAAAAATTGTCCCAGTTTCTGCCACTTGTGCGCGCGATAGCCTGTTTCTTCTTGAATTTCCCGCTGAATTGTCTCGAAAGGTTCTTCGTTGAGTTCTATGGTTCCTGCTGGAAACTCTAAAAGTCGTCCTTGTACGGCAAAACGATATTGCTTGAGAAGAATCAGCTTCCTTTCAGAAGTGACAGGTACAGCTAAAGCACCTCCTGGATGGCGAATACATTCCCAGTTTCCTTCGGCTTGATTGGGTAGGCGCAGACGACTGACTTCAAAATCAAATTTGCGTCCGCGATAGTAAAGGCGCTGTTTGAGTAGTTGTGGGGGTTCTTTACCTGATGGCATAAGTGAGAGTTTAGGGGTCAGAGGTTAGAGGCTAGGGAATATAAATTTACCGCTGAGTGTGCTTTCAAATCAAATACGAACAACACCAGAACAGTCTACAGCTTGAACGAGTTCAGCGATCGCTTTACCCGATACAGGATCGATCCAATTTGAGGCAATTTCGGCTAAAGGTACTAGCACAAAAGCGCGATCACGCATTCGCGGGTGGGGAATTTGCAGTGTGGGAGTATCGAGAATTAAATCATCATAAAGCAATAAGTCCAGGTCAAGCGATCGCGGTCCCCAACGTTCGCGTCGTACCCTACCAAATTGAGCTTCAATCGACAACAGAGTTTCTAACAGTAATTGTGGAGACATTTGTATCCGTAACACCGCACACCCATTAATAAAATCTGGTTGCGGGGGACCAACGGCGGCAGTTTGATACCAACTTGATTGAGCTATTAAGGCGATGTCTGGTGTCGCTGCTAACGTGTCTAATGCAGCTTTTACCGTGGCGCGCGAGTCTCCTAAATTACTGCCAATTGCGATCGCACATAGCGCGTTCGTATTCAACTTCGATTTTCCTTCAATACATATATTTTTAACTCTAATCACCTCGGAAAGATGAGCGATGGGCTTGCCCCAAACATCTATAATCAAAAGCTTTCCTATATTAAATCTGGTTAATTAGTGACGATAAAAATGGTGACTAGTAGACTTCTTGCATGAATCACAAACGCCTCTGATTGAAGTCAGCGGCTACTCAAGCAAAGTGTACTTTCGTACACTGAAGCAAGACTTTTATCAATAAGTTCACAGTGATCTAGCCGTCTCGTCGGGATAGTGAGGACATTGAAGGTATGAATAACTATTACCCTAACTGATTTTCAACCCTGACCTCTGCTATAGATTGTTTGTTTAGCTGCAAATTTATTCCTCAAGCCTTCATGCAGGAGGTTTAGTGGTTAGTTGTGTTGTAATGACATAACCTTTCAGGAACAGAAAACTTGGTATTCAAGGTTCTTTGAGTTGGACACGGATGCTAACTTAATTTGCTATGACAACTCGTTACTAGTTATTAACCACAAAGAAAGGTTATTTAACCGGAGATGATATTAGATGTACACTGAGTAAAGATTTATGCTACTTCCTAACCGCACTCAAGAGATTTCAGTTGTTAGAGTAAAAATTGTACTTTCCAGCAAGTCGTAAAATAGGCAAGAGTAAAAGTAATACTGGGCTGCATTTGAAGTGGAGTGAAGCGAGGAAGTGACGTGCCGAATATGCCCTGGTTCAAGGAACAAGACACAATCAGTAACACTGAATCAGCAAAAAAGAGCAATCCCAGCCGCAAGCAACCGCCTAGGCAAAAGCAACTTCCCCGCCGGAAAGTTGTTCAGACTCTGACTCAGATCAAGCAACTACCGCGTCAATTGGTTTCTCCTGCGATTAACAAACAACCATGGCACCGCCGTCAATTGCTTTGGCTAGTAGGTGTTGGTGGAAGTGCGATCGCCCTAGGAGGAATAGCGTTTTCCATTGAGCAGAGTTTACCAAAAACTGCTGAATTGTTTACGGTAGTGCGCGAAGGGACTTTAACGATTAAAGCTGCTGATGGTACTATCTTGCAACAATCTGGACCAGCAACGCGCGAACAACTCAAGTTAGCAGAAATCCCTAAACCGTTAATTCAAGCATTTATTGCCTCAGAAGATCGCCGATTTTATCGGCATAATGGCATTGATTATCAAGGAATTGCCAGGGCAACTGTTTCTAACTTACGCTCGGCAAATGTTGTTGAAGGCGGTAGTACAATTACACAACAACTTGCTCGGATTCTGTTTCTAAATCAAGAGCGCACGCTATGGCGCAAGCTGAAAGAAATTCGATTAGCGCAAAAAATTGAAGCAAATTTGACAAAAGAGCAAATTTTAGAGCGCTATCTCAATTTAGTGTATTTGGGAGAAGGCGCGTATGGTGTTGCCGATGCCGCTTCGGTATATTTTAGTAAATCAGTCGATCAGCTAACGCTACCAGAAATGGCGCTGATTGCAGGTTTAGCACCTGCACCAAGTCGCTACTCGCCCTCGGTAAATTTAGCAGCAGCACAACAGCGGCGTAATTTAGTGTTGCAGCGAATGCGTGAAGATCGAGTTTTGACTTCTGAGACAGCCACAGCCGCGATCGCAACTTCAATTAATATCAATCCTAGTTCGCCAAAACGTCTTGAAGTAACCGCCCCCTACTTTACGAGTTATATTCAAAAGGAATTACCAAAGTACGTTGCGCCAGAAGTTATCGAAGCGGGTGGCCTAATTGTTGAGACAACGTTAAATCCAAAGTGGCAAAATGCGGCAGAAACCGCAGTAATAAACACTGTTGCGAATAACGGTAGATGGCAGAACTTTGAGCAAGCTGCTTTGGTAGCGATTAATCCGCGTAATGGTGAAATTCGGGCGTTAGTCGGCGGTAAGGATTTTGGCAAAAATCAGTTTAACCGCGTAACTCAAGCACAGCGCCAACCAGGTTCGACATTCAAAGGATTCGTCTACACAGCGGCGATCGCCACAGGTTTATCTCCTTATAAGTCCTACCAAGATGCTCCGTTCATTGTCGAAGGATACGAACCGCAAAACTACAGCCGCGAGTTTCGCGGTTGGTTAACAATGCGCGATGCACTCACAAGCTCAATTAACACGGTCGCAGTTAAGGTAATGATCGATGTTGGCTTCGATCCAGTGATTAAACTTGCGCACCAAATGGGTATCAAATCAGAGTTGAGACCAATGTACTCGCTAGCATTAGGTTCTTCTGAGGTAAATTTACTCGAACTGACAAGCGCCTACGGAACGCTAGCAACGCAAGGGATGCACGTAGAACCGCACGGAATTCGCCGTATTCTCAATCGCAGTGGGGAAGTTCTTTATACTACAACACCTCAGCCCAAGCGAGTGCTAGACCCTGGTAGTGCCGCGATTTCAACATGGATGCTACAAAATGTGGTACAAGCAGGTACTGGACGCCCTGCATCTTTAAACCGTCCCGTTGCTGGAAAAACAGGAACTTCGGATGAATCGCGCGATCTGTGGTTTGTTGGTTATATCCCGCAACTTGTTGCCGGAGTTTGGCTTGGTAACGATAACAATGAACCAACTCGGGGAAACAGCGGGACTGCTGCTGCTACCTGGCGACAATTCATGATGGCAGCTGTAGAAGAGATGCCAGTTGAAGATTTTCCAGAACGTCCGAATTTAGCAGGGCGCAAAGGTAGTATCAAAGCCCAGCCAATCAAGCCCAAGCGAGTTTCTTTAGTGAGAAGATCTCGATCGCGCAGAGATTTTCCAGAAAATAATTCTGATTTCAACAACAATCGTCCTCGCCGACGTTATCGCCGTAGTTACCAACAAGAAGCGACTGTACCTGAACCAAGACGGCGATCGCGTCGTGATGAACGCCCAGCCGCGACGCGAAGAAGTAGCAACGCGCCAACACCGACACCACAAACACAAGAAAGACTACGCGAACGGTTACGCAACCTCCGCCAGTCTGAACCGCAAACACAGCAGCCAACGTCTCAAACCAATAGTTCACAATCTACCGCAGGATCGTACATTGTCCCAACGAAAGACTAAATAAACGGCGTTGCTGATTAGTCGCCAGGCTTTCCCCAATCCCCAATCTCCAATCTCTCCTACTGGGATCAAACTTGAGGTGGATGTAAGTTATATTGTGTTTTTATACGGTCTTAAAAGCAGTATTAAATCACTACAGGAAGAACAACTATGGAAATCCTCATGCAAGCAACAGCAGCAACAGACAACGTTCCTCATTTTCCCGTTGCTGCTACCGCAGCTATTGTTGTTGGCTTTATTGCTGCTACTACAATTGGCTCAATCGCTTGGTACAACTCAAAGCGCCCCGTTGGTTGGGAAGATAAACAACGTCCAGATATTGTGCCAGAAGTTAAAAAAGAAGAAACACCAGGTATTGGCGAGCCAAAACCTTAATTTTATTCGCTATTTTCTTATTAGCTTTGACTACTAACCCAACGTCGATAAAGCGTTTGAATTCCTTGGAGTACGCTAGAATAAGCTCCTTGAGAAGAACTGTCTGTTGTGTCTAAGGATTGCAATTTGGTGAGAAGGCGTGCTTCTTCGGTTGCAACTTCTCCATCACGGTAAATCAAGCCACTGATAGATTCTAGCAACTCTTGATAAGCTTCAGAACCAGGGTGCTCTCCTAAATACTCCTTTATCCACTCGTAGCATTCAGTTGGCTGCACAGTCTTAAGTTCGTTAAGTAGAGGCTGAATTTCTGGATCGGCAGCCACGTCTTTTTCTGTCGCTACGTGATGTAAGTATTCTCTTTCTTCAGGCTGAATTCTACCATCGAGCCAAGCAGCCCCAATTAAGATTTTTACTAACTTCTTGACACTAGCTTTGTCTTGTTTCATATATTACTAGTCCTTGAGTTTTTCAAATTAGCTAATTTTATCTTTAAGATACAAGCTTATTGTGATTCTTTCTGTAAGCGAACAATAAAAAAACCGTCCATCGATTGGTAATGTGGTAAGACTTGCATCCAACCCGATGATGTCGCATAAGGAGCGCCAATAGAATTTGCAGCAGGATGTTCAATCCGCCAGCATGGATGTTGAGTTAAGAAAGCTTGAACGATCGCTTCGTTTTCTTCAGAATTTAAAGTACAAGTCGCATAAACTAGAACACCTCCAGGCTTAACCCAAGTAGCAACGTGAGTTAAAAGTTCTGTTTGTAAAACCGTGAGTTCTTGTACTGTTTCTGGTGTTTGTCGCCAGCGCGCATCGGCATGACGATGAAGCGTTCCTAGCCCTGAACACGGCGCATCGAGAAGAACGCGATCTGCGACATTAACAAATTGAGGAAGATTACAGCTATCTCCTGTGCGGATTTTAATTGATTTGAGTTGCAGCCGTGCAATATTTTGCTGAAGTTTTTTTAAACGCGACACAGTGCGATCGCACGCCCAAATCGTACCTGTATCTTGCATCAATTCAGCAATGTGTGTTGTTTTTCCTCCTGGTGCTGCACACGCATCAATCACAACTTCACCTGGTTGAGGATCGAGGATATGGCTCACAAGTTGTGCGCTACTGTCTTGTACTGTCCACCAACCTGCATCAAATCCTGGTAACTTTTCAATTGCACCTGTGCTAGTTGTAAATCTTAAAGCTTGTGGCAAATTGGCAACACGAGTGACACCGACTTCAGCTTCTTGCAATGCTGTTGTAACTTTCTCAACAGAAGCACGTAAAGGATTAATACGTAAATCAATTGCTGGGGGTTTATTGAACCACGCGCAGAGTTGTTCAGTTTCTTTGTAGCCGAATTGTTTTAGCCAGACTTCAATAATCCAATCAGGATAACTGTGTAAAATGCCTAAACGTTCTACAGAATGATCAGGTAGTTTTAAAGGATCTTCCCTTGTTGCTAACCGCAAATATTGACGTAACAATCCATTAACAAAATTCGCAAGTCCTGAGAAACCATTTTTTTTCGCCAACTCTACGGTAGAATTGACCGCAGCCGCATCAGGGATATGGTCAAGATATCGCAACTGATATAGCCCTAAATGCAGAATAATTCGTAATTCGGGTGGTTGTTGCTGGGCTTTCTTTTTCGCTAACTGATCGATTAATGCATCAAGCGATCGCTGTCGGCGAACACTACCATAGACCAACTCTGTCGCCAAACGGCGATCAACACTACTTAAGTCAGTTTGACGCAGTACGCGATCTAAGGCAACATCAGCATAAGCCCCCCGCTGTACCCAACGGAGGGCGATAAAAGCAAGCTGGCGCGGATTGTCCATATACAAGCAGTAAGCACTAGGCTACAGTGGAAGTCTTAGTCTTAGCGATCACAGTTTCAGGCTGCAAAAGCTGTTTGGGAGGTTGTTTTAAATCCCAGACAATACCAAACCACGACAGTACAACCAAAACGTAGTAGCTAATATCAATTTCCCACCAAAAGAAACCTTGACAAGCGGCGAGAGGATAGCGGTGATGATTATTGTGCCAGCCTTCGCCTAAAGTGATCAGGGCTAACCATAATGAGTTTTTGCTTGATTCTCCGGTTTCATAGCGTTGGCTACCGAATACATGACACAAGGAATTAATGGCAAACGTCGTGTGATAGAGAATCGTTGTACTGACAAAGAAGCCCCAGAACAACCCTAGCCAGCCGTAAGCTAAGTAACAAACAACTGCTAGGAGGATAGGTGGCACAAAGTGATATTTTTCTAGCCAAAGTAGTTCTGGGTAACGAGTTAAATCTTTAACTAACTTTTCGTTATAGTCGTCATATTCTGGAGACAGCACCCAACCTACGTGTGACCAGTAAAAACCTTTTTTTTCAGCCGAATGGATATCTTCATCGGTATCAGAGTATTTGTGATGATGGCGGTGTTGTGCAGCCCACCAGACAGGTCCTCTTTGTCCAGAAGTTGCACCCAAAAAGCCTAGCAAGAATTGAAATAGACGACTAGTTTTATAAGCACGATGCGAGAAATAGCGATGGTAGCCGCCAGTAATGCCAAATTTGCGGACAAGAAACAGTACAACACACATCCAGAGTGCTACTGAGTCTATACCTAGCCAAAAGACTGCGAGACAAGCAATATGAATCCCAATGAAGGGTAAAGCTGCATAATTAAATTTTGAGCGATCAGGCATACAGAATTTTCCTATTTGGATTGCAGATAGCACGTATCCTCTCCTCAAACCACCATGACAACATAACAAAATTGACATGATTTAGCAGTCTGTGATACGTTTTATCAATTGATAATCTTACAATCCATAGGAGTTTTTGTACCTGTACACTAGGGCAGTTTATCGATTAGAGTATTTTCAGATGTAATCTATAGTGAACCCTAAATTACTCAGCAAACATCTCAGCTAAAGTACTAAGAACTGCTTGTTGCGCTTCTAAACTAACTTGCCCTAAATGTTTTACCAAGCGGGTTTTTTCAACAGTACGAATTTGATCGAGAACAATCTGTCCATCTTTGCCTTGAAATTGACAAGCCACACGTGTTGGATAAGATTGACCTTTCGTTGTCATCGGAGCAACAATGACAGTTGCAATATGCCTATTCATCTCGTCTGGCGATATGACTAAACAAGGTCTTATTTTCTGAATTTCGCTACCAATAGTAGGATCAAGATTGACGAGGAAAACATCAAAACGCCTAACTACCATTCCCAATCAGTTTGATCCCACAAAGAAGTTGTACTCACATTGTCTAACAAATTATCATCTTTGTGTTCTGCCATTGCTGTAAACGCCTTGTCCCAACCCATACGCGCTCGCGATGCCGAACGAATTATGAGATGATCGTCCTCAAGTTCAATCTCAACAAATGTTGAAATCCCAGTTTGTTCTAGCAATGTTTTGGGAATACGAATTCCTTGAGAGTTGCCAATTCTCACTATACGAGTTTTGATGGCTGTACCCATAGCAGTAATTACATTGTATTTACTAATATAATCTACAGTTACGAAATTGCAAAATATTGCAAAATTGATGACCTTAGTACAAGTCAAACCAACTCTCATGTATCGTTGGGTAAAGATAGTTATGTATCAATGCTCCTCAACTCATGACATCAGTGACCCCCCAAGCCCAGCACAAAAAAGCTAAAGCTCTAAAATCATCTCGTCGCCCTGCAAAAGAACTTTGTAGCGAATGCGGGTTATGCGATACATATTATATTCACTATGTCAAGGAAGCGTGTGCATTTCTTAATCAACAAATTGCGGAATTAGAAACGCGATCGCACACTCGCGCCCGTAACTTAGACAATCCTGATGAATTGTACTTCGGCGTACATCAAAAGATGATGGCGGCGCGTAAGACTGAACCTATTGCAGGGGCGCAATGGACAGGAATTGTCAGTTCTATTGCAATTGAAATGCTCAATCGCGGTGTCGTTGAAGGTGTCGTCTGCGTGCAAAATACCAAAGAAGATCGCTTTCAACCGATGCCGATTATTGCACGGACTCCAGAAGAAATATTAGCCGCACGGGTGAATAAACCAACACTATCGCCGAATCTTTCGATTTTAGAACAAGTAGAACAGTCAGGAATGAAGCGGTTGTTAGTTATTGGTGTGGGATGTCAAATTCAAGCTTTGCGGGCTGTAGAGAAGCAACTAGGCTTAGAAAAGCTGTATGTGTTGGGAACTCCTTGTGTCGATAATGTCACGCGTGCTGGATTACAGAAATTTTTAGAAACGACGAGTCGTTCGCCTAATACTGTCGTGCATTATGAATTTATGCAAGATTTTCGCGTACACTTCAAACATGAGGATGGTTCAGAAGAAACAGTACCTTTTTTTGGTTTGAAAACAAATCAACTAAAAGATGTTTTTGCACCCTCGTGCATGAGTTGCTTTGACTATGTAAATTCACTCGCCGATCTCGTTGTCGGTTATATGGGTGCGCCGTTTGGTTGGCAATGGATTGTGGTACGTAATGATCGCGGACAAGAAATGCTAGATTTCGTGCAAGATCAGCTAGCAACGCAACCTGTAATGTCGAAAGGCGATCGCACTGCTGCTGTGCAACAAAGTATCCCCGCTTACGATAAAGGCGTGACACTACCAATGTGGGCTGCCAAATTTATGGGTGTTGTGATTGAAAAAATTGGTCCTAAAGGTTTAGAATACGCGAGATTTTCGATTGATTCGCACTTTACCCGCAATTATCTCTATGTCAAACGCCATTATCCTGAAAAATTAGCCGCACACGTCCCAGAATTTGCCAAGCGGATTGTCAATCAGTACAAGTTACCATCACAGTAGATGCGACAAAATGACATCGTAGACATCAGTTGCTTCTAAAGTCGAGCCTGGAAGCGAATCTTGCGTTATCAATAACGGTGCTTCATCCGTAGTAGTGGGAATTCGTCCGTGCGAACCTTTGACTAATGAAGCGTCTAAGGGAATGATATCCATGAGGGTGCGAAATCCAAGTTGCTTTTGTAGCAAGATTTTTGCGACCTTTAATTGTTGCCAGCGAATCGTCGGATCGACAAATAATTCTACAGGATCATAGCCTGGTTTGCGGTGAATATCAACGGTGCGAGCAAAATCGGGTGCTTTTTGGTCATCGAACCAGTAATAATAAGTAAACCATGCATCAGGGGTAGCAACAGCGACTAATTCACCCGAACGTGGATGATTTAAATGATACGCTGCTTTACCTTCTTCACCTAAAACGAAATCAACTCCTGGTACTTGTTCGATCAGTTGTTGTACTTCTGCTATTTTGGTGCGATCGCTTACATAAATATGCGCAATTTGGTGATCTGCAACGGCAAAAGCTGCGCTTGCGCCAGGATCTAAAAGTTCTCTTCCAAGTTCTTCCCTAACTGCTAAATAACCATGTTCGCGCAAAACTCGATTCAAGGAAACTGCACGACTAACAGGGGTAATGCCATATTCTGAAAGAACAATGACTTTAGCAGAATGCGACTCGTAGAATTGAATTAACTCTTGACATACGGTATCTATTTCTTGCAAGTCATGCGCAATTGCACTGATATCAGTTCCGACTCTTTGTAAGCAGTAATCTAAGTGTGGTAGATAAATTAACGTTAGCGTTGGCGAAGACATTTCCTCGAGTGCGATCGCGGCTTGTGCAATCCACTGCGTCGAGCGTATGGTTGTTTTTGGTCCCCAAAATTCAAATAAGGGAAAAGTCCCTAAACGTTCTTGCAACTTAAATCTTAATTCCGCAGGTTGCGTATAAATATCAGGAATCTTTCTACCATCTGCGGGATACATCGGTCGTGGCGTTACCGAAATATCAACTGAGGAGTACATATTATACCACCAAAAGAGATTCGCGCAGGTGAAACTAGGGTCTAAAGCGCGCGCTGCTTCCCAAATCTTTTGGGCTTGAACTAACTTATTCGACTGTCGCCAGAATTTCACCTCACACTCATCGCGGAAGTACCAGCCATTCGCAACGATACCGTGATCTTGAGGATACTTACCAGTTAAATAACTTGCTTGTACCGAACACGTCACCGCGGGTAATACAGGATTAATAGAGGCTATTTGTCTTGATGCTGCCCATTTTGATAAGAATGGCGCGTGCTTTAATAAACTGGGTGTTAATCCGACGACATTCAGAACTACAGTTTTGTGCATAAGGTTTGACAAATTCTTCCTTATTAACGTTTGTGGCTGATTCGGTTGAAACCGCATCTACAAAGGCAAAACCTATTTTGTAGTTAGTCCACGCAGGTGGACTTAGTATGTTAAGCGGTGACTTCAGTCGCCAAATGTTGCAATATCCATTCGTATTCTCGCTGAATTGAGGCGAGTAAATCGAGTTTCATTGCTGGTGGTAAAATATCCCAGGTATAAGTTTCAATTTCTAGATGGTGACATTGTTGTTTCCCTAACAAATTAAGAACCGCAACAATATCATTTTGGGTAGATTGCAGCGTTTGGTAATCGTGAATAAAAATCGGAACGTGAAAATGTGTTCGCCACTCTTGGGCTGTTGATTGTGCTAGATGAGGTAACGCTGTGCTTAAATCTGAATAGTGGTGTAATGTACCATCGTGCGATCGCGCAATAACTTGGTGTAAATAGGTCGATTCGGCAAACGAACTCAATTTATCACCAATAGCTTGACGCTGAGTAACTTCATCAGGTAATGTCACTCGAATTGCTGCACTAATTTGAATTTTACCAATAGAAATTCCTGCGGTTTGTAGCCGTGTAAAAGCTGATTTGGGATCTTCAAATTCTACAGCAAAATGACAAGTATCGTAGCAAATACGGATGTGTTCGCGTAATAATATTTCTGCTACAGTTTGAGAAATTTCTAAAATTTCTGCCAGATATCTTCCGCCAATTGGTAATAACCAAGAGTCAAAAAAATCAATGACTTCTGTTGTATTTTCGATTAAGCCATCAGGTTCAGGTTCTAAATCAAGATGCAGTAATTTTCCTGTTTGTTCGCGAATGCGGATCATTTCTGCCGCGATCGCGGCTACATTGCGAGTCGCAGTTTTGAACGCATCGTCTGTACTGAGTTGTGCAAACCAAGGTTTGTAAGACAAGGGAAGTGTTGAAATTCCACCATCGATACCTGCGGGTAACAACGCTGCGAGAATTTGGGTCAAATTTAATGTGTAATCGAGGCGATCGCGCGATCGCCAATCGGGTGCATACACTTTATCTTTAACAACTTGATGATGAAATCCACCGTAGGGAAAACCGTTTAAAGTAAAGACATACAAGTCATTTTGCTGTAACCAAGCTTGAAATTGTGCGAGGCGATCGTTTTCTAGTAATTCACTCGCTGCTTGGGCTGATAACCGCAAACCAATACCAAAGGGTTTATCTGGTGCTAGCCTGGCTTTAAGTTCAGGAATATATTTCTCTAAATTTGCAAATACATCTCGCCACGATTCCCCAGGATGAACATTTGTGCAATACGTTAGGTGAATATTCGCTAGCTGCATTTTTCTTATATATTGATTAACAGCGGTTGAAACCGCAGCAACACAAACCAAACCTTGTATCATTAGTCCACGCAGGCGGACTTTGTTTATGTAGAAGTGAATTTATTCGCCGTTGTCGTGATGTTGTTTTAAAAGCGCGATCGCATTTTCATACACCAACAAATCGACGTGATGCACCTCAACGCCTTTACCAATTTTTTCTAGCAGCATCAGCGTTAATTCTCCACCCAAATGTTCTTGAAACTCTCTTAATCCTCGGAAAAGACAATTAGGATGTTCGAGTTGATGCAAGTGTGTGGCTAATTCTGGTACGTATAAACTAAAACCTAGTGCTTTGAGTGTATCTAAAATCTGTTGCCAATCTGATTTTGTGAGTAACCCAATTAAATAGGAGTAGGTACTATCCAACGCAATTCCGATCGCAACAGCTTCGCCGTGACGTAGGTTGTAATTCGTCAACTGTTCGAGTTTATGCGCCGCCCAATGTCCAAAATCTAAAGGGCGCGAGGAACCTTTTTCAAAAGGATCGCCACTTGTAGCAATATGTCCTAAATGTAGTTGGGCGCAGCGATAAATTAACTCTTGCATCGCCTGCATATCGCGTTTTGCGATCTTCGCTGCGTGTTTTGTGATGAAATTAAAAAAGTCTGCGTCTTTAATCAGTGCAACTTTTACCGCTTCCGCAATTCCAGAACGCCAGTCGCGATCATCAAGCGTTGCGAGAAAATCAAGATCGTTTAACACTGCGTATGGTGGGGCAAAAGTTCCTAAGAAATTCTTCTTACCAAACGCATTGATACCATTTTTGACACCGACACCCGAATCATTTTGTGCTAATACTGTTGTGGGAACGCGAATTAAGCGAATTCCTCGATGTGCGATCGCTGCTGCATATCCTGCCATATCTAATACTGCACCGCCACCAATGGCTAATATATACGAATGGCGACACAATCCAGCACAATCAATAGTTTGGTGAAGTTGTGTGACTAATTGAGGATTATTTTTTGCGGCTTCGCCACCAGGTACGATCGCTGGCTGCTGAACAAATATCAATGCATCGCGATAAAACTCAGCATATGCGGCTAATTTTTCTAGTAGTCTGGGTTGATGTTGCAATAAACCTGCATCAATTACTGCTAACACTTTTTTTGGGCTATTCTCCTCACAGGTAAGTACTTGCGCGAAAAGAGGATTATCTAACTCGAACAGCCCTTGTGTGAAATGAACATCATAATTAAATGTTACAGGAACACATTGCTTGAGCGAATGCACATTTGGTGCACCTTTTATCCCAATTGTCATAATTATTGTTAAATTACGTAACAGCAAAAATTTGAGCTAAACTCAACGAAATTGGTAGTAAACCGAGAACCAGCAAGCCATAAGGTAAACCTGCAAAACCTGCTGCGATCGCCGCATCTAAAACGATCAGCGACAACACACCCGCTTTAACTGCGGTACGAATATTTGCCGGAGTTGCTTCGCGCCAAGCTTGCACAAATGCAGGAATAACACGCCAAGCAAATAATACAATCAAAGGTAAAGCCACAAGTGTTTGATATTCTGGTATTAACCCTAGCGTTAAGACTCCACTTATCACTCCTGCAATCAGCACCAATGCAGCAATTCCAGTACGATTGTTTCCCCCGTGAACTTCGCCTTGACTAATTAGGGTAATTGCAGCGATGTAAGCAATTGGAATTATTGCTAAAAACCACAATTGTTCTACCATCGCCGGAACCGCACTCACACCTAGTAGCAGATTTCCACCGCGACAGATTCCCATATTAATAGGACCAAAAATATTATGGTGTTTGCTAAAGGCATCGTAGACAATCGCTGCGAAAGCAACCGTCGTAGCAATCACAAGGCTTGTAACTGAAACTTGGGTAGCGGCGACAATACCAAGAACTAAAAGAAGAGTTCCTAAAGCGATCGCATTTTGTTTAGCAATCATACCACTAGGTATCGGTCGCTCTGGGCGTTCTTGCGCGTCTAATTCGGCATCAAAGACATCATTAAAAACAACACCACCGCCGTACAAACCACTGGTTGCAACTAATAGCCAGACTAATGACATATCTACTTGTTGCCATAATCCTGAACCGGATGCCGCAAAACCAACTAAAATATCTGCCCAAGCTGTAACAATATTTGCAGGGCGCATAAGTTGCAAATAAGCCCAACTTTGGCTTTTCGCTGCTTGCAACATTGGTGTCTCTCTCAATGCTAATGGTTAATTGGTAATTGGTATTACCTGATACTGAAAAATAAAATTGAACTCTTACTCAATCAAGATCTGATCGCGGCTAGCTTCGACGACGGGTGTTTGTCCGCGTAAAACTGAGTTACCGTAGTACAGTTCGCGTTGGTCGATTGTCGATGTTAGCCAGTCACTTTCACTGAATTGATGACTTTGGCTGTATGCTGCTAGGGCATTTTCGTAACATACTGCCTTAACGTGTGCTTCAGGAATTCCGCGTTCTAGCATCAATTGTGCGGTTTTTGGGACAGCTAATGGATCGCTAACACCCCAATCCGCGCTACTATCAACAATAATGCGATCGCATCCGTACTGACGAACAATTTCAACCATCCGTGCATTACCCATTTTGGTGTGCGGATAAATTGTAAACGCTGCCCAAAATCCTCGTGCTAATACTTCTTCTACAGTTTCTTCGTTGTTATGGTCAATAATCACTCGTGATGGTGCTAAACCATATTCAATACAGCGATCCATACTTTGACTAGCACCAGCTTTTTTGTTGCGATGCGGCGTATGAATCAACACCAACATATCGAGTTCTTGGGCGAGTTCGAGTTGTTGGCAAAAGTATTTATCTTCTGCTGGTGTCATATCGTCATAGCCAATTTCACCGATCGCCACGACTCCCTCTTTACACGCGTACAATGGCAACAGTTCCATCACTGCTGCGGCTAAAGCTTCGTTGTTTGCTTCTTTTGGGTTTAAGCCAATCGTACAATAGTGCTGAATTCCAAATTGACTGGCGCGAAAGCGTTCCCAACCAATTAAACTACTGAAGTAATCTTTAAACGATCCAGAACTAGTACGCGGTTGTCCTAACCAAAACGACGGTTCAATGACGGCGACAACACCATACTCGCGCATCACCATGTAGTCATAGGTTGTCCGCGAAACCATGTGGATATGAGGATCGATGAACATCATAGGAAAATTGGTAATGGGTAATGAGTAATTGATGAAAATGACAGCGGATTAGTTTCATGTGTCAGCGCCGAGGCGATCGCGGCTAAAGCTACTCCACGTTAAATCGCCCTGAAGAATTGCAGCTTGTAAATGAGGATAACGTGCTAGTAATTCTTTGGCTTGTGGTAGTGGAGAGTGCGCACACGCTAGGGCTGCGGCTTCTTGCTGCACAATATCATCAACTTGTAAGACTTTTGCCAAAGCTTGTAACTCGGTGTCGGTGTATCCTACAAATCGCCATAGTTCAGGTGTTACACTGCGTTTTGCTGCCCAGCGTTCACGCGCATAATCTACAAGCATTTTCCCTAACTCTGGGTTAGCGCGGCGATCGCTATTATGAATAAGATACAACGGACTACCCACAAACACTGCTTTGAGGATCATTTGATTCCAAGCCAGATCGTCAAAATACTCTGCTGGGTAAGGATTACGTAAAGCAACAGCATTGAATACGCTTGTCATATTACTGCGTACTCCCTCGGCGGCTCTAGCGTAATGCTTTTCTGGATGCGGCATTAAAGGTAAACTTTGATACAGCGCAATCAACTCTCTGACATCCGCAGTTGTGAAAACTTGTTCGAGTGTCCAAAGATATTTCTCAATATCTGCATGCGGCAAAGACAAAACTATCCATGTTCGCCCTACTTGATCCACACTCCAATGTTGAGGATTCCAGCCTGGGCGAATTGCTGCGGCTGCGCGTAAATCCTGTGTTGATAAAGTTAATTGCTGCTTACCGAGATATCGAGGGACTGCACTAAACGCTGTATAAAAGAGTCGTTGCATCGCCCCTTGGCTAATCTGGTTTGTTTTTTCTTCTAGCCAAATTAACGCTTCGTGAGAAATCTGCCTAGATAAGCAGTTGTGCAGCAATTCGATTGCCTGAGTCACATCGTAGTCAGTTCTTAAGTTCATAAAACTTATTTAGTTACTTACTTATTTAAATTGCTTACGAAACTATTTGTGTGACATCCATAGCGCACTAAAGGCTCTTTATATTTCTGCTAGGCTCAGAATGATGAAATTGTAGTTCTTAGGAAAGAATTATGGCGTAACAAAACCTATACTCGAAAAGCCTTTCCCACTAATGTAAAATGATTCTGCTGGAGATTGCGCGGTTTAGCAATCTTGGCTACCGATACCAATTAAAACTCTGTGCACAAAACACTGAACTATGCAGAACCCATTTCCAGTTGAATCGTAACTCATTTTATTTAATAATTCTTTACTTAACAAACTTATACTTGAATTTTTAGTATAGTACAATCCCTTTTTTAGAGAGAATTAAGTGTTTATACTAGTAAAAAACACCTGCGGTACACAACGATCGCTGAGATCTGTGCTGACCTAGACGTAACAACTTTTGGGCAAAACAGTACTAAGGTTGTGCCACTCTCGATAAGAATGCGATGGCTAATGCCAAAATTTGACAGCGAAATACCAAAAGCAGTGTGTTTGCAATCCACTCTCTACACCAAAAGAAAGGGCGTGCATATTTTTTTTGCTTGCTGCTGATAAGTAGGTAGTCAGCGCGTTGAGGAGTAATAGCTTTTATAGCCAGCAACCAAAAGAGTGGTTGCTTTAAATTTGTGATTTGTACTTATCGTAGCCAACTACTTTGAAATAGATATGTATATTTTCTGGATTTGTTGACAATCAACTTATTACTTCCTAAAAATGACTCATTTTAATTATGTTAAAAGGTGATTATTAAAATAATCACCTTGGATTAAAGTAGGAAAATAATGTTTAAATTTGCTATGTCGCAACTAAATTTAAATCCTACTTGTATTCAATAAAGCTCATATGGATCAACTGGAAGCGAAAATACGCGAATTAGTTACAACAACTTGCCAATATAAGCACAATAGTCTAGAACGACAGCAAGGTTTAACAAAGATTGTGCGCATGATAGTTAAATCAGGCAAACTTTGGAAAGATAGTTCTCTTTATTATGAAGATGCACTACAGAAAACTTGGCTATATTTTTGTCGCAATTTGTGTGAAGCAAATACAGGGGAAAAGTATGATCCAAATCGCAGTAGTGTAATCACCTGGTTAAATGCTTATCTAAGGCGAAGGTTACAAGATTTCCGTGAAGAAGAATATGAAATTCGCTCTCGTACAGCTTTAGGTAAAATTGTGGAAGAAGGTGAGGTAATTGATCTGATCGCCACTTTACCAGCGCCACCAGATATTCCACCGATTCTTGAAATAACGATAACTTGGGCAAAAGCTGATACTGATGGAGAGTTACGCCGCGTTCATATTCAAGGTCATCCGCACGTGAATTGTCAAGTATTAATACTCCGGAGGTTGCCTCCCGAAACAAGTTGGGAAAAATTGTCAGAAGAATATGGGCTTTCGATTTCGACTTTAACAAGTTTTTATCGCCGACAATGTCTTCCTCGTTTACGTAAATTTGGCGAAACGCAAGGGTATTTATAAAGAATAGATTAACAATAAAAATTGAGGTTTACTAGTTCTTGAATCTTTTGCAAGAATTGATCAAACTCAATCTACTAAAACTAAGTATTTAATTAGTAAAAAAATAGATGAAAAAAGAATCTAGATTATGACTAAAAACATGAATCGAATACAAGATTTTTCGTTAACTTTACCTATTACGGAGGCAGCACGAGACACTGCCCAAGCTTTTACGCATCAAGTAGAGTTTTCCCCAAAGAAAGTAGAGCAAGTTAGGCTAAATACACTGGCAGTTTGTGTTGTAAACAACTATTTGAATATGATGGGTATCGACACAAATATTTCGGCTGGTGATAGTTGGAACCCTGTCTTGCGGTTATGTGCTGATATTGCTGACTTAGAAGTTTCAGGAATTGGGCGCTTAGAGTGTCGTTGGGTGCGATCGCCTGCCAAGCAGTGCAATATTCCACCAGAAGTGTGGGAAGACCGCATTGGATATATTGTTGTGCAGTTTGACGAAGCACTCCGCGAAGCGACGTTATTAGGATTTACACCACGTGCGATCGCGCAGTTGCCAATCGATCAATTACAACCCCTCGAAGACTTACTTGCGCACTTGAGTCACCTCAAACTTAGAACCGCTGAGAATCAGCAACCAATTGTGCAATTAAACCATTGGTTTAATCATGTCTTTGAAACAGGATGGCATGAGGTTGAAACGATTTTAGGACCAGCACGCGCTAACTTGGCATTTAGTTTCCGTCGGTCTGATACAGCTATAGGCGGAACCAATGAGAATCGCGCAGATCGTATCCGACGCGCCAAGTTGATCGATCTCGGAGTGCAACTCGCAGGTCATGCGGTTGCGTTGATTGTCGAACTGCGATCGCTACCTGAGCAAAAGGTCGATATTTTACTACAAGTTCATCCCGCAGGAAGTCAAATCTATTTACCGCCGCAACTTCAGCTAGCTGTTTTAGATGCTACTGAGCAACTTTTCCTTGAAGCTCAAGCAAGAAAAGCCGATAATTATATTCAATTACAGTTTAGTGGAAAACCTGGAGAAAAGTTTAGTGTCAAAGTAGCGCTTGGTAACGTCAGTTTTATAGAAAATTTCATTATTTAATTTCATCTTTGCGCCCGCAGGAAGATTGTTGTGGCTAAGTTAGTTGTCTTGAAAGTAGGCGAAGGAAGCTTTGAGCAGGGATTTCCTGTCACAATGCAAATAGGAGAAGAAGGCGATGCTCCGGCGATCCAAACTTTAGGTAAATTGCCACCTGCTCCGGAAATTCCTCAGTACTACAATTGCTGGCAATCAGCGTATCTCTGTTTGGGATGGTCTACCCGCCTCGAAGCAAAACCTGTTCAAGTCACGAATGTCTCAGTTATTGAAGATTGCTGGCACGCCGTACAAGTTTTACGCAACCGTTTAAATAGCTGGATACACTCCGAATCGTTTCGGGCAATTCGCGAAAAATGGCTAGAGAAATTATTGCCATCCGATGAACTTCGCGTGATTTTACAAACTGAAGATTTACTTTTGCAACGATTACCTTGGCACTTCTGCGATCTCTTCGAGCGTTACCCTAAAGCAGAACTTGCCTTCAGCGCCCCAGCCTACGAGCGCGTTAAACAAATCTCGCAAACCAAAGACAAAGTTAACATACTCGCGATTCTAGGCGATAGTACCGGAATTGATACGCAAGCAGATCGAGCTTTATTCGAGCAATTACCAGGTGCGACGGTGCAGTTTCTCGTAGAACCGCAGCGTCAAGAACTTAATAATCAACTCTGGAGCCAAGGTTGGGATATTCTCTTTTTCGCAGGACATAGCTCCAGTTTAGTCGATGCAGATGGGCGAATTTGTATTAATCGCACCGATAGCTTATCAATTAGCGATTTAAGATACGCGCTCAAAACTGCGGTAGCGCACGGATTAAAGCTAGCAATTTTTAATTCTTGTGATGGCTTAGGATTAGCACGCGAACTTGCTAACTTGTATATTCCGCAAGTGATTGTAATGCGCGAACCAGTCCCCGACAAAGTCGCGCAAGAGTTTTTAAAGAATTTTCTCTACGCTTTTGCGGGCGGTCAGCCGTTTTATCTATCAGTCCGCGAAGCACGCGAGCGACTTCAAGGGTTAGAAGATGAGTATCCGTGTGCCAGTTGGTTACCGGTTATTTATCAAAATCCCGCAGAAACTCCACCGCTATGGAGCGCATTGTCGCGTCCAGTTAGTGTTAACACAAGTGGCAACAATCACAGCCGCCAGCGATCGCTCAAAAAAATTGGCTCGCAACATCTGCGGAGGATGCTGCTGACGAGTGTTTTGGTAACGTCTGTAACGTGGGGATTGCAACAGTTGGGAGCATTTCAGCCACTCGAACTCAAGGTTTTTGATCAGCTGATGCGCTTGCGTCCCCAGGAAGCAACTGATCCGCGATTATTGGTAGTTGCCATTACCGAAGAAGATTTCAAACTGCCAGAACAGAAAAATCGCACAGGATCGATATCCGATCTAGCGCTAGCACGACTATTAGAGAAATTAGAGCAATATCAACCACGCGCGATCGGCTTGGATATTTATCGTGAAGATCCGGTAAACCCTCAACTCAAAAATTTAGCGCAATATATGCAACAGAGCGATCGCTTTATTGCGGTGTGTAAAATAAATGAACCTACTGCGAGTGAAGATCCGAGTGTTGCTCCACCGCCCGAAGTTCCCGAAGCGCGTCAAGGATTTAGTGATGTTGTGCTTGACCCTGACGGTATTCTCCGGCGATATCTTGTCGCCGTTAATCCACATCCTGCCTCGATTTGCAGCGCGCCCTACGCCTTCAGCACGCAACTTACATTTCGTTATTTAGCTGCTGAGGGTATTTTTCCCCAATGGACACCTCAAGGGCATTTACAGCTAGGTAACGTTATTTTACCACGTTTACAACCACATACCGGAGGATATCAAACGATTGATACAGCTGGCTTTCAAATGTTACTCAACTATCGCTCTTACCGATCACCAGAGAATATTGCGAATAAAGTTACCTTAACTGATGTGTTACGGAATCGAATTCGACCTGATGATGTTAGAAATAGAATTGTTTTGATTGGTGTGACTGCCCCAAGTGTTGGTGATTATTTTGCGACCCCTTATAGTACGAGCAAAGGAGCATATCAGAAAATGGCAGGCGTGTTTGTCCATGCACAAATGGTTAGTCAGATGCTGAGTGCTGTCAAGAATCAGCGACCATCGTTATGGGTGTTACCCCAGGGGAGTGAACTTTTATGGGTTTGGGGATGGTCAATTGTTGGTAGTGTGCTGGCTTGGCGCTATCGGTCAGTATTACATCTAGAGTTAGCATTAGCAATTACCCTTATCGTACTGTACGCGCTGTGCTTTGCACTTTTTGCGTATCAAAGCTGTTGGGTGCCGTTTGTACCATCGACCTTGGCATTAATTGCGACTAGCGCTAGTATTGTTGTTCAAAATGCCTCGCAAAAACAGGGACAAAGTACAAAACTCTACGCAGAGAGTAATTAATTATGATGGATGTGCGGTTTTGTCGATTTGCCCTGGTTGGGTGCGTTATTCTGAGCTTACTACCTACAAAAGTTAACTCTATTCCCCAAACAAATACCAAAGAAGTCTTAACAACGGCAACAGGACAAATCAACTTTGTTCCGCCTCCACCTCCAGCGGATATTGGCATTCCAGGCGATCGCACCGGTGCAGGAAGGCGCGGCTGTATCGCGAATAACTCTGCAACGCGCGATAAACAGCTAACAGCTGTAGTGCCAATTACCAAAGCTGCAAACGGCGTTGAGGTGGTGTGGGGGCTGACGAGTGCTGAGCGTCCTACACTCTGGTTTTACGTTCCATATCGCGCTCAGGACATACATTCAGCAAAGTTTGTTTTGCGCGCAGCAAACAATCGACTCGTTTATCAAACAACAGTTCCATTACCAGATAAGCCTGGAGTGATTAGTTTAACGCTACCGACAACCGTAGCGCCCTTAGAAATTGCCCAACAATATCACTGGTACTTCAACATCTACTGTGCCGAGCGTAAGCCACCGACGGCGGTAGTTCATGGCGGAGTTCAAAGACGAGCAATCACTCCTGCCCTTGCCAGCCAATTAGCACAAGCAACCCCACAAGAGCGTGCAGAACTCTACTTTGCGAACGGATTTTGGTACGACGCAGTAACTGTACTTGGTGAACTGTACTATCGCAATCCAGTAAACATCGCCATAGCACAAAATTGGACGAATGTATTGCACTTTGTTGGCTTAGATGCGATCGCCACGGAACCAATTGCCTCGTGTTGTCAACTTATCCCTCAAAACTCATCACTCTTAAATTAAAGCCAATTCCCCACAAGAACATAAGCAGACCAGTGCATCGGATGAGCGTAGTTAGGATTTTTTAATAACGACAACTGTGCTTGACGTAACGCATGAGCTTTGTTAGTTTGATTGCTTGCTAACTCTGCATAAAATTGGCTCATCAATAAAGCTGTAGATTGGTCATCTACCGACCATAACGATGCCAGCGTACTACGCGCTCCGGCTCGCACGGCAAGTCCTGCAATACCCAAAGCCGCGCGTTTATCGCCAGCTGCGGTTTCGCAAGCACTCAAAACGAGCAGTTCAATTGCGCTAGATCGGTTTCGACTGCGAGTGCGCAACAAATCATTTAACTCATTGACATTAATCGGTTTATCCCATGCGAGGATAAAAGTCTGTTCGATGTTAGAACTAAATTGACCGTGAGTTGCCAGATGTACAACCGGAAATGACAGCGAGTTGACTTGATTTTGTAGTGCTTGACTAGTGAACTCTTGATTGAGCAATACTCGGCTAGAAACTTCAGATGTAATTTGCTCAATTTCGCGCTCGACGTAATTTAGTCCTCCAAAGCCATAACGCGGTTGGCTAAGTCCCGCAGTTAATGCTTGTAATCTTTGCCGTTGTAGTGGTTGCGGATTAATTAGTTGTAATCCTGGTGCGAGGGCAATACTATATTGTTCTATAAGATACTGCTGACGTTGCGCGTCGTACAGTGCTGCCATTGGAATGTTGCGCAGCGCACCATCTAAAACAAAAACTAAAGTTTGAATACTACTCGCATTGAGCGTGCTTAGTTGCGGTCGTATTAACCATTCATAAACTTTCTGAGAGAGTGCTTGCACTTCGGTAAAAGTGTCTGGCTCAATGAGTTGTTGTTGGAGTTGCTCTAGCGTAGCTTCAAACTCGGCTTGTGAAATGTTAATACTATGATGCTGTAGGGGTTGTTGTGGTAGTTTAATGATGACTTCGAGGCGATCGCGCAAAATAATTGGATAAATTACCGCTGCGGTGCGATCTTGTTCGTCTACGACTTGATCGATCTGACGGTTAGCATCTAAACACGCTGCACGGAAAAAGTTATTAAGTTCTGCTAATTGCAGCAACTCGATCGTTTGACGCGCTTTTTGAAGATTTTGTTGACTAGGTTGCGCAGTGTCGTTTGATTGCAACAACAAACTCACAAGTTCGCGATAAACAGGTTCAACTTCTTCTTGAAAAGAAAACTGAACGTCAGGATTGATCGCTACCAAATCATACCGAAGCGTCTGAAGTGTTTGAACAGCTTCATCGTAAGCCGCGATCGCTTTTTGAGTGTCTCCCTGCGCTTGCAATAAGCGTCCTAATTGCCATTGCCAACGATAAGCAATATCCAGCGCGTTGATTCCTTGCGCTAATACCAGTGCTTGTTGCGTTAGGTCTTGCGCACTCGTCCACTGCTGCGTTTGTTCGTACAATCCCCCTAAATTTCCCAAAGCATAGCTTGTCGCGCGTGGATCTTGAAGATATTTTGCTTCTTGTACAGCGCTAGCAAGGAGGTTACCAATTTCTAACCACGAAGGAACGCTTGTTTGCAATTTTGACTGCGCCTGCTGCAAGCGAATCAAGTTTTGTGCCAAAGTAATGCGAGCATAAACTTTTGTCTGACTTGTCGGTACACTAGCAAGTTGAGATTGAATTTGAGGTAATAGCGCTTGTGCTGCGCCGAGATCGCCTGTCTCAAGTAAAAGGTTGAGTTGATTGAGTTGTGCTTGGAGTTGCGTGCTTGCTGTTGGTGATACGCTTGCAGCTTTTTGATAGTAGGCTAGCGCGGCTTGTGGGTTTTGCTGCGATCGCACTGTGTTTCCTAAGCTTGCTAATGTTGCAGCGATTTCTTGTGGCGATCCTAGTTTTTGAGCTAATTTAAGGCTTTGCTGCAAGATCTGCTGCGATTGACTGAG
Source organism: Chroogloeocystis siderophila 5.2 s.c.1 (assembly GCF_001904655.1). Lineage (NCBI taxonomy): Bacteria > Bacillati > Cyanobacteriota > Cyanophyceae > Chroococcidiopsidales > Chroococcidiopsidaceae > Chroogloeocystis > Chroogloeocystis siderophila. The sequence continues at coordinate 72,901 of NZ_MRCC01000015.1, forward strand.
ATTTCCCACAACGCGCAATGCATTTCCTAAACTGCGCAATCCAGCGACTTTAATTACCGAATTTGGCTGTTGTTGTAAGGTTTGATTCGCTTGGTTGAGTGTCGTTACTGCACGGCGAAACAGCCCTAAAGCTTGCTGTGCTTGCGCTTGATTGATTAAGCTACGTGTTATACCAACTGTATCTGCTGCTTTAGTGTATGCAGCGGTTGCTTTTTGCCAAGTATTCAGTGCTTGTTCGGTTTGTCCTTGCGCAAATTGTAGATTTCCTTGGTTATTCAACGCTTGGGCGAGAACTTGCGCGTATTGGGAATTTGTACGAGATGTTGAATTTAATAGTTGTAGACTTGTCGCGATCGCCTGATTTGCTGGCGATAAATTTCCTTGTTGTTGATACGCTAAAGCAAGATTACTCAACGCCATTGCTTGATTTAAGCTGTCACCACTCGCTTGATAAGCTTTTGCAGCTTGTTGCCACACGACTGCAGCTTGGGCATATTGTCCGGTTTCATATAATTCTCTTCCTTGCTGAATCGATTCAGATAAAGATGCGCTCAATGAAACAACTGCCACAGCTGACGAACCGTCTAGTACTCCCCCACACCAAATGAGAAAGCTAACACTCAGTGCTAAAACGGGCTGGCGACTATGGAAAAATACACACCGTTCTCTTGCCATGTTCTTTTCTCCGATGCGATATCAACTAACGGAATTCCCCAGTCAAGGCGGGCGGTAAGGTTATTACCTACTTGCAAGCGTAAGCCAAGTCCGAGCGAAACTAATGTACTCGGATCAGGATTTGCATCTTTTCGATTCCAACTTGTACCCACGTCTACAAACGGAGTTAATTGTAAAAGTCCTTGCCATTCAGGAATGCGCGAGATGGGGACGCGCAACTCAACCGAAGCAAACGCGCCATTATCAGTTAATAACGTATCTTGACGATAACCGCGAACGCTGTCAAATCCACCTAAGCTAAATTGTTCTACCGGAACTAAAGCTTGATCGGCAAGTTGCACATCACCGCGAACTAAAAGTAAAGTATCAGTAGCTAAAAGACGCACCCATTGGGCTTGTCCCCGCCAGGAGAAAAAGCGGCTATCAGGTGCATCGTCATTAATTGTGGCGTCAAAGGCACCAATTCCTACACTAAATTGCGATCGCGCTGCAATGACTTGGCGACTACCGCGCTGCGTCCATTCTTGAAAGAAGCGTAAAACAGAAATGCGTGTCCTTCCCTCGTCATCTGCCCCAGGAGATAGTTTGGATAAGGGAACGTCAAGATCTTCGAGGACAGTAGACGCTAGATTGCTTTCGCGGCGCGATGCGGTTAATCCTAAAACAAATTCTTCGGAAGGGCTTTGATTAATCGGTTGACGGAATGTGAGATCGTAGTAGCGCGAGTACGAGTCGATTTGTAAAAAATCAAATGGCGGCTCGATAATACTACTATCTGCTGCACCGACATCTAAGCTGATCGTGCCATTGCGTGGGTTGATGGGTAGCGCGTAACTGATATCAAACGTATTGCTACCGTCAGTGTTGTTGTATCCAACGCTGAGAGTATCACCAAATCCGAGTAAATTTGCTTCATTAATTTGCCCGCCACGCCGAAAGCTTCCAACACTCGGCGATCGCCGGTTATCTCCAATTACTTGCAGATTGAACGTTCGGGCTTCTTGCACTTGCACGTCAAGGACATTCGTTCCAGGGCGCGAACCTGCGGATAGTTCAGCAGACAAAGTTTGAATACGCGGATCGAGTTGCAATAGTTGCAGTGCTTCTAAGAGGCGCTGTTGATTTAGTGGTGCATCGGTACGGATAGCAATACGCGATCGCACGTAATTGGGGTTAAGCCTGCGCGTCCCAGTAACATTAATTGCCTCTAGTTCGCCTTCAATAACCTGAATTGTCACTACTCCTGCTTGGAGTGTCTGAGGAGGAATGAAAGCACCCGAAGTAATGTAGCCGCGATCAATGTAGAGTTGAGTAACTGCTGAACGTGCTTGCAAAAGTTCTGTAAACGAAATTGGTCGATTTGTAAACGGTGCGAGTAACCGCGCAAATTCTTCTGCACTAAAGACTGTACTCCCAACAACATTAAAGCTTTTAACAATAATGGTATCGGGTATCCCAGGTAAAGGTGTAGGTGGTCTGGGGACTGCTGACGGTGGTTGTAATAATTCTTCTGGTGGTGGTAAGGGTTCGGTCGGTGGTTGCGGTGGTGGTGTTGGGCTAGGTGGTGGAATGACATCCTGTGGCGGTGGTAACTCAATCGCTTGGGCAAGAACGTTTTCTGCGGCTGATGTCGCAGCAATTTGAGTATTAACTACCAGTAATAAAAGCCCACTCAGCGAAAATTGCAGGCGGCGAACGAGGTTATGGGGCATTGCAAGCAACAGGCGTAGACCAAGAAGTATAAGTTGTAGCAGTTGGTACTTGAGCCATCAGTACTACTTCGCCATTGGAGCCTAGCATCCATCCCTGTGCTTCTACAAGCGATTTTGGCTGAGAATTGTTAAGTTCGCTGGAGGCAGTATTTAATGGTGTAGCGGCTTGAGTTTGTACCGGAGTGCCTAAATCTGCTAACGTGGCATTTGCATTAATCGCTTCGCCTGGAGTTGGTGGTAATCCCCCGCGCCCAGTAATGATAAATTCACTCGTGTTTGTTGCAATATTTGTATCCGCAGCGCATCCTCGCGCGACTAAGTTACTGACATCAACAGGTTGTTCGGGTAAAGAAACTAAACCGCGACTAGGTTCATCATCGACGACAATAATTTCGACAACACCATCTATTCCTTGTGCAGAACTCGCGGTAATCACACTATCGGGAGAAAGAAAGAATCCTTGCGTTGCAATGCGGATATTACCACCATTGCCTGTAAAAGCGTTAGCAGCAACAGCACTGTTTCTAGTAGCAAAAAATAGTTTACTACTGATATCAATATTACCGCCGTTACCACCAGCATTTGCTGTACCAGCAGTTGCTGTAATGCTGCTATTGTCGTTTAGAGCAACGTTTCTGCCTCGGAGTGAGATTTGTCCGCCTTCTCCTTGAGTTGTTGCGGTGGAAATTGTGCCTTGATTGTTAAGTGATATTGAGGGCGCAGTGACGTTGATTTGTCCTGCATCAGCGATCGCATCTCCTCGCACTCGTGCCAAGAAACCGCTTGCGGCACCATCATTATCGATGCGATCAGGTGTTTGTTGAAGTCTGTCGTTGTACGTGCGATCGCTTCCCGCAATATTAACGCTATTTGTCGCACCAACTGTAATATTACCTGCCATGCCCTGATTAAAGGCAGTCGTTAAAATTTGTCCGCCATTAGTTGCAGTCACATTCGCCGCATTGACTGTAATATTTCCTCCAGGTGCAATACTGCGAGTCCGCGCACTGATAACTGCACCATCAAGAATGTTTAAATTACCCGTATTGACTTGAATATTCCCACCACGTCCAGTAGCTTTTGTGTCGGTAAAAGCGAATAAACCACTAGAAGTAGTATTAGCAATGCCACTGAGGCGAATTGTTGCATTAGGATTAACACCAGAAAGTGTGACAAACTCGGAAGCATTTATAAAAATATTGCCTGCATTTCCGATACCGTTGGTACTTGTACTAATACTGCCACCATTAGTAATTTCTAAACTTCTAGAATTAATTTGAGTATCTCCCGCATTTCCCAATCCTATAGTGTCGTTGTAAATAATACTATTTGCTAAAAAAACACTATTGGCTGTAATAAATAAATTGCCTGCACGTCCTGCTGCTTCCGCAGTATTCAAGGCTATTTCAGCACCATCGCTTAAAGAAACTGTATTAGCTTGAATATTAACTTCACCACCACTTGTCGCAGTACCAGAGGCTACTGTAGCAATATAAGTATTTTTTCCTACTAAAGCAACTGAATCATTGACGTTTATATCAACATCGCCAGCACTGCCTTGTGCAGTAGTTAAAGTAAAAATGGTACTACTATCTTCTAACAAGAAAGAGCCAGCAGATATTTGAACATTGCCTCCATTTCCTTGGTCAACTACTGATGTAGATATATTTGATGTATTTTTAATTACAACCTCATTATTTACATCAATTGATACTCTACCAGCATTACCGGTATATGCTGTCGAATCTATAGCGGACTTGTCTAGTAGCACAGATGCTGCTCTTAATTGGATATCCCCCGCATTACCCTCTACATCTGATAGCGATTGATTAACAAGACTACTCCCAATTAGTGATATTGTCCCCGTAGCATCTAAAATAATATTTCCAGGTTCAGTAGCTGTAGATTCCGCACCTGGCTGTGTACCAGCTTGAATATAAGCACCATCAATATTAATGTTTCTGGCATTTATCGCAAAACTACCGGTTCCGTCTCCTGCTATAAAGGCATTAACGCCAAGACTAATTGAAGGATCTCCCCCACTAATTGTGACATCTCCTCTAGCGATACTAGAAGGAAAACTTAAACTTAAATCTTTACCATCAATATTGTTTAAGCCTACAGTACCTGTTCCTAATACACTGGCTAACTCAATTCGTCCACTGGGTGCAACTAATTGCTCAAAATTAAATTCTCCACCAAAAATATTAACATTGCCTCCAAGGAGAATTAAACTCTGATCATCAGGAAGAAAAATCAAGCTATCTCGAACTTCAATCGCAGGAGGAGATGGAGAGGTAATTTGATTAAATAGAAAAGCTGAAGGATTAACTGTGAGTAATTCTGGATTATTTGCCGGAGTAACGCTAAAACTTCCTTGATTCTCAAATTGAATTGCATTAGCAGTAGTCGCAACAAATGAGCCACTAATATTTATAAAAGCAGTAGGTCCAAAAATAATTCCTTGTGGATTGATTAAAAATAAATTAGCATCACCGGACACCTCCAAAGCTCCAAAAATATTTGAAGGATTACCGCCTGTGACTCTAGTAATAATATTTGTTACGCCTGGGTCGTTGAACGTAACTTGTTGATTTACATCAATATTAAATTGCGAAAAGCTGTGAAAAAGGTTTTCTCCGGTTTGTGTTCCTCCTGTAATCTCACAAACTGCGGCACAAACTGCGGGTGTCGTTGGTGTTGTCCCATCAGGAATAATTTGGGCTTGAACTGGGATAGGTAAGCTTCCCAGAAGAACACTACCAGCAATCCAGAGAAGATTTGTACTTTGCCTCACAAATAAATTCCTACTATTTTCTCAAAATTTATAACAGATTCTGAAATAATTTAGAAAGATAAGTAATATATTAATCTCTTTTACTTAGAATACAGTAATAAAGCTTTCTTTAACGATTCAAGCATACTGCTAATAAAAATGAGCCGTATAGGAATACTGCGGCTCATTTATTATAGTTATTTATAGATTAGTTACGATACATGACAACTTAAGGTATAAGTGGTGGTGCCAAACTTGAAAGACAGTGGCTGAGAACCTGCTGAAGTAGAAAGCGAGTCATCAGCGCTTCGCGTCTGACCTGTACTAGTTTGTATCGAAAGTATAACTGTAGATGTAGTGCTATAGGATCTGTTCACATTTATGGTCACTGGTGTATGTGCTGTCATTCCACTAGGACCCCAAACTGTGTGGGATTGAAATTTTAATGTTACGATTCCCAGCGAATGATTGCACACAAGCGTTTGAAACGTTACCGTAGCCATTACAAATAGTTCCTTATAGTTATTTATACTTATTCAGGCAAGAAAACAGGGATTTCTCCCTGCATTGCCGTCATAATTAAACTCAATGCAACTACATTGTATTTCGGAAAAACTTGGTACTTTTTGAAGTAAAAATCTTTGTTGTATAGCCTCAAACTCTGTCATGGCAGGGATATACAAACAATTAAGTAAGTTGATTTGTTAGTGTTTTTCTATATTTAAAATATGAAAGCTTTAACTTTATAAAGATAAAAAAAAGCCTGGTAGTAAGAAAATAAACGGATGTAAACTAAGCTTACATCCGTTTATTTCTCAACCTATAATTGTGTCTTCAGTAGACCTCCTGCATGAATTGCACTCTTCCTACGATTGAAGTCGGGGCTACTCAAACAAAGTTGACGAGCGCACACTAAAATAAGAGTTTTGAGAGGGTAAAGTATGCCTTACCGGTATAGTCCAAAAAGATGTACAGAGTGTGGACGGCTGCGAATTTATTCACCAAGCATTCATGCAAGATATCTATAGACTAGGCTTGTGTAGCTGCGACTTTAGTCGCTAAGCTAGCAGATTAATTATCTCGGTGATTATTACTGTAGCGAATCCTCGCGCCTGCCCACTGTAGCTTTTCGCGTAATGTTTGATAGTACGAATAATTTTCGCGTAAAATAATGAACTTGGCACGATATTCTGCCATGCGGACATCGACTCGTTGACCAGGCCAAATCGAAGTTCCGAGAACGCTATCAGTCCATAACTTTGTATTCAACTCGTAATCTGCCAAAGGCCAGATACTGACAACCGAACCCGCAGGTAAAACGATCGGACGACTCGAAAGACTCATCGGGCAAATTGGAGTTACCGTAATCGCCTGCATTCCATCGTGGACAATCGGACCATTCGCCGCCACGGTGTACGCCGTAGAACCCGTAGGTGTGGCAATGATTAATCCATCACCTTGGTATTGATCGACAACCTCGCCATCGATTTCCATTTCCAGGATCGAAGTAATCATCCGATCTGCCGATGCAGGTTTAACACAAATTTCATTGAGGGCAAAAAAGCGATCGCTGACAGGATCGAGATTGCTACTATTTCCCTCAAACACTTGGGCTTGTAGCATCATCCGCCGCTGAATTGCATAGAGATCCGAAGCTAACCTATCCCAGACTTTTTCGGAATCTTTAAAGACATCAAACGACTCGGTTAAAAACCCTAAATTCCCGCCGACATTCACCGCCAAAATTGGGATGCGATCTGCTGCTAAATTTCTCGCCGCCGATAAAGCTGTACCATCTCCACCTAGTACCAAAGCCATATCAATCGGCTGTGTTGACGACGCCAAAAATACCGGATAAGGATTATCTTGCGGTCCACTTGGTCCCATCAGGACGCGACAGTTGCGACTTTCCAACTGCCGCGCACACTTTTCTGCCCAGCTTTTACTTAGCGAATCTCCAGCTTTGTGAGCAATAATAACTTGATTAAGCTGCACGCACTTACCACTTCAAGAGGTTAAATTGCTCCATATCTACAGTATCGCGGTTACGATAGATTGCGAGAATAATTGCTAATCCTACAGCAGCTTCGGCAGCAGCGACCGTAATCACGAATACTGTAAATACTTGACCTTTGATTTCTAGTGGGTCTAAATAGCTAGAAAATGCCATCAAATTGAGATTTACCGCATTGAGTAGCAATTCGATCGACATCAGCACGCGGACGGCGTTACGGCTAGTAATTAAGCCGTAGATGCCAATACAAAATAAAGCCGCAGCTAGCAAGAGAAAGTACTGAAGTTGCATATTTCTTGATCTATCCTCAAACAAATCATACATAAAAGCCTGCGATCGCAGGCTAAAAATGACGCACAGTTAAGTAACGCTACTCACTGCGACGATTATCATCTAAATTACTTGTTTTATCACTCGAAATTCCTACTAATTCGCGGGGGCGTTCGGGTAAAGTCAATACAGGTTGCTGCTGCTTGTCAGGCGTCATTACTTGGTCAGGCAAAAATTCGCGCCGCGCTAAAATAATTGCCCCAACCATTGCCATAAGTAGTAGAACCGATGCTAGCTCAAAAGGCAACAAAAAGTCACTGAAGAAGTGCTGACCAATTAAAACAATCGTGGTATCGTTGGATACTGCCTCAGTGGAATAAGCCCAAGGCGTAACCAAGACCATCGTACTTAATAAAACAAATAGCCCCGCACTAACGATCGCAGTTACAACCGGACGTACCCAGGCATTTGGCAGAGGTTTAAAGTCTTCGCGCTTGTTCACCAACATAATGGCGAATAAAATCAGGACGTTCACTGCACCGACGTAAATTAATACTTGGGCTGTTGCCACAAAGTCAGCATTGAGCAACAAATACATTCCCGAAATACTGACAAACACACCCGCCAACAAAAAGGCAGAATAAACAATATTAGAAAACAGTACAACACCGAGGGCTGAACCAATCATCATCACAGCCAAGATGCCGAACGAAACAAGTTGTACTCCTTCAGCTAAATTCACAGCTTTTTGTCCTTTGCTAGTTGCTAATTGCTAATTGCTAATGACGCATTCCACTAACAATTAATGCTCCTCACCCACTCTATAAAAAAATACTACTTTTCCTGCTGTTCTAAAATTTCTTCAGGATGTAGTCCCGCGCCACGTGTGTTTGCAGGTAGGTCGTGAGGTGAGACAACGCCTTTTGGTAGGTAAACAAATTCGCGCAACGGTGTCACCATTGGGTCATCAGTCACTTTATAAGGCAAGCGTCCTAAGGCTACGTTGTCGTAGTTCAATTGATGGCGATCGTACGTACACAAGTCGTATTCTTCGGTCATCGATAGACAGTTTGTCGGACAATATTCTACGCAGTTACCGCAGAAGATACACACACCAAAATCGATGCTGTAGTGCTTCAGTTTTTTCTTTTTACTCGCTTTATCAAATTCCCAGTCAACGACGGGTAAATTAATCGGACAAACCCGCACGCAAACTTCGCAAGAAATACACTTATCAAATTCAAAGTGAATGCGACCTCGGAAGCGTTCGGAAGGAATTAGTTTTTCGTAAGGGTATTGTATGGTAACTGGTCTGCGCCCCATATGGTCGAAAGTGACAGATAATCCTTGACCAATATAACGACCAGCCTGTACCGCGTCTTTCGCGTAATCACCAACTTGTTTGAGGAATTTTAACATGGTGTGTCTCTCTCTTTATGTAGCTGTTAGCAATCAGCTAATTGCTATCCACCAAAGGCAGTGGGAAAGGCAAGCTTCAAGGCTGCGGTTAACAGTAGATTTGCCAAGCTAACTGGTAATAAAAACTTCCAGCCTAAATCGAGCAACTGGTCAATGCGTACCCTAGGTACTGTCCAGCGTAATAAAATTGCTGTGAATACAAGGAAGTAGGCTTTGAGTACAGTCATTGTGATACCCAATGAAGCGTCTACTATCTCTAACCAAGGACTTGTTTCACTGACACCGAACCAACCAGCAAGTAAGTCTAGCGGAATAGGAGATTCCCAACCGCCTAAATATAAGACTGTGACGAGGAGCGCGGATAGCACCAAGTTGACGTAGGATGCAACATAGTACAGCGCGAACTTCATTCCTGCGTATTCGGTTTGATAACCTGCAACGAGTTCTTCTTCGGCTTCGGGTAAGTCAAAGGGCATTCTTTCGCACTCTGCTAATGCCGAAATCCAGAAGATAATAAATCCAATCGGCTGTCGCCAGACATTCCAGCCAAGAATGCCATAGCCTGATTGCTGTTCGACAATATCGATGCTACTGAGGCTATTCGACATCATGACGACTGCGAGGACTGCAAGCGCTAAGGGAATTTCATAACTAATTGATTGTGCTGCTGCCCTCAAACCACCTAGTAGTGAGTACTTGTTGTTTGACGCATAGCCTGACATCAATAATCCAATCGGTTGAACGCTGGACAACGCAATCCACAAAAAGACTCCTGTAGCCACATTTGTGATTGCCAGATTTTCGCCAAACGGCACAATCAGATATGACAAAAAGACTGGTAGGACAACAATGATTGGTCCTAAAGTAAATAGCCAAGGATCTGACTTGGCAGGGATGATGTCTTCTTTAAAAACGAACTTGATACCATCGGCAACCGGAGATAATAAGCCAAAAGGACCCATAAATTCTGGACCAATGCGCTGTTGCGCGGCGGCTGAAATCTTTCGTTCTTGCCAAATGGTTACTAGTACTCCTACAGTTGCGCCAATTAACATTAGTACCATCGGGACTGGCATCCAAACAGCTTTGGCTGCGCCTGCTGGTAGCCCTAAGTCGATCAGCGATTTGATGAAACTTCCTTGGAGGTCAATTCCTGTACTCATGTTTTCTTTGTTAAAGTTGTCGCATGATGGCGATCGCCATCGCCGCTGTAGTTAATATTTGTAAATTCATTCCCTACTTTTTTCAGGACATGTCTTGATTGTGAAGATATTTTTACCTTTCAATGCCTAGTATATCGTTGTCTGGTTAGCTCCAAAAAACCTTCACTGAGAAATTCTACTTATACCTGTGTTTAGTTTTGCTGTCTAGGAAAGAAGAGCAACGAGGACTAAGAGTTATGAGTTCTTAGCGTTGAGTGTGTTGAGTGTTGAGTCAAGAAAATCTTAATTCAAAACCCGCGCATTCAAAACTAAATTTTCAGCGTTGCTCGATGGGTGTATAGGCAACGTCATGATGACCTGTATACACTTGGGTGGGGCGAAAAATGCGATTCTCAGCAAGTTGCTCTTTCCAGTGCGCTAACCAACCGGCGACGCGGGCGATCGCAAATACTGGCGTAAATAAGTCTGTAGGAATTCCCATCTTCCTGTACACTAAACCAGAGTAAAAGTCAACGTTAGGATAAATTCCTTTGTGACCGAGTTTTTCGGCGATCGCGCGTTCTAATTCAACTGCAATATCGTAGTACTTGTCGTAGCCAAATTTATCAAACATTTGCTCGGCGAGCTTCTGTAGAATTGTTGCTCTTGGGTCTTTGACTTTGTATACGCGATGTCCAAAGCCCATAATTTTTGCTTTGCGTTGCAAGCGATCTTCTAGATAGGGGCGGACGTTTTCTACCGAGCCAATTTCTTCCAGCATTCCGATGACTTCTTCATTCGCGCCACCGTGTAAAGGTCCACCTAAGGTTCCGACTGCGGAAGCAACAACCGCGTAAGGATCGGTAAGCGTAGAAGCGGTAACGCGCGCCGAGAATGTCGAAGCATTCATTGTATGTTCGGCATGAAGTGTTAAACAAACATCAAAAATCCGCGCCATCAACGGGTCAGGTTCGCGTTCGCTGAGCATATAAAGAAAGTTAGCCGAATAATCTAAGTCATCGCGCGGGCGTACTGGGTCATTTCCTTTACGCATCAACTGAAACGCAGCCACCATTGTGGGAATCGTCGCGAGGAGTCGAACGACTGCATCGCGAATATAAACAGGGTTATCTAAGTCACGGCGTGAGTAAAATAAACCAAGTGCGGCGGCGGAAGCTTGCAACGCGTCCATCGGATGACCGCTTTCAGGAAAGCTTTTCATCATGTCGCGAATGCGATATTTGATCCGGCGGTGATAGCGGACTTCGTGTTCAAACTCGATTAATTCATCTTTTGTAGGCAGCTTACCCCAAATGAGAAGATACGCTGTTTCCAAAAAGGTACTATTGTCCGCAAGGTCTTCAATGCGGATACCACGATACTCCAGTATTCCTTCTTGTCCATTAACAAAGCTAATACTAGATTGGGCGGCGGGAATGCCTTCTAAACCTGGCTTAAATTCGCAGACGGACATGGCTACACCAGCTGCTTGTGTGTAAGTACAATACTCTACGCTAACTTACCAGAAACTGGTGTTGTGTCGCTCTTTTTACCAGAATTATCTTTTGGAGGAGTCAGAGGACGCGCTTCGCGCAGACCTACGGTTCAGGGGTCGGGGGTCAAGAAAAATTTATGCTTGAACATATAGAATTGAAGATGAGCACCTTGTATATCAGTACAACTCTGCGTTTTCTTGGCGACTAAAGCCATAGATTTGAATCTCTTATATTGGTTCGTTCCCTGACCTCTGACCTCTTCTTGATAAAACTGGTCACAACAAAAACTTGGGTGGAGTCAACCAAAATAACTGAGCTTGACCGATGGGTGAATCTGTTTCTGGTAGTGTTAACCCAATGATACCTGCTTTTTTTAGTATTAGCCTAGCGCGATCTTCACCCCAAACTAGAATTTCTGCCCATTGTCCTAAATTCGGTTGATGACCTACAAGAGCTAATTGCGTTTGCTGGGGGTATTGTTGCGCTTTGAGCCAGTCTAACCAATCATAGATACTACCATTAGGCGCAAGGTGAGCCGATTCAGTAATTTCTCGACTCAGTTTATACTCGTGTAAGATTTCTGCGGTTTGCCGCGATCGCACCAAAGGACTAGTCAACACAACATCAAACCGCACGCCCAAATCGTACAAACGCCCTGCGACTTGACGCGTTTTATCTTTCCCTTTGTTAGTAAGCGATCGCACTTCGTCGGGGATACCAATTTCTCTTTCTTGCGCGATGCCGTGTCGAATAAGATAGATTTCCACTGGGGTTACGATAGTAGGCTATTAGTAGGACACTTAGCTTATCTGTTCTACTTTATTCGGTTTGAATTGGATTATCTTTAGGGTTGACGAGCCGCAAGAGTTTTTGCTTGATTTGAGCGTCAAAGACTTCCCACTTTTTCTTGGCGTACTCTGATGTTTCGATGTAACCTGACAAAAACCCGATTGGAATTTCAAAGCCGCCAGCACTTGTACGACCACCACCGAAAAAGCGTCCGTGACTGTCTTGTCCAAATGCTTCTTTAATAAACTCATCTGGATCGAGTGTGAGTTTTGTTGTGCGCAACGAACCAACAACGATTTCGAGTTCTTCGTCTTCGTCGTGAACGATTCCGTAAACAACTGCGGTGTGTACGTTCTCTTCTGTCACTAGAAAATCTGCTGCTTGGGGGATGGCATCGCGGTCATCATAGCGTAAGTATCCAACACCAGCGATTGAGAAGTTATTTTGCACCATGCGGTTTTTCAGCGATCGCTCGATGACGTCCATCACGCGCTTTGAGCGATTGGCTTGTAAAATGGCGTTGAGTAACTGCGCGTCATAAAATCGACTCAGATAGGCAGCCGCTAAGAAATCTTCTTCTTGTGCTTGCATTAAGCGGTCTGTGTCTGAGCGCAAACCATGCATCAATGCCGTCGCACACTTGATATGCTGAGGAACACTACTATCTAGTTTGAGTAATCCTGCTTGGAGATATTGGGTAAAAATTGTTGCTGTTGCGCGAACCGTCGGACGTAAATCGACAAACTCAGCTTTTAAGTCGCCCTGGAAGCTGTGGTGGTCAATAATTGCTGTAATCGGAATTCCACTTTCTTGGACAACTGACAATAACTGGCTCGTTGTCCCTTGATTATCTATCAACGCACAACCTGTGTACATTGATAAATCTTTACTTTTGGCTGCTTGTGCTGTCCAGCGTTGTGCGGGTAAACCAGTTAACTTAACAAGTGCGATGTTTTCTTGATGGCTAAGCGTCCCAGCATAGACGATATCACAGTGAATCTCATATTCCTGGGCGATTAATTGATAAGTCCAAGCACTAGAAAGTGCGTCTGGGTCTGGAAAATCTTGTAGAATAACTAGCTGGCGCTCTTGTCGATGTTGCTCTAAGATATGCCGCAAGGCATCTGCTTTTTGCACCAACGATGAGTGATTCCGCTGGGCTTGATGGTTGCCCAGTTCACTCGTTGTCATTGGGGAGGTATCAGGAGCCGGTAATTCCACCGTTGCTACTAAATGGGGGTCTTCTGTAAGCTCTTGAGAATACGAACTATTTGACAAGTGAGACGAATTCAAATCCATAAACTGAATTTTTGTGAGTGTGAGGCGCGAGTTTAGGCAGTCAATAACTTTTTGATATTAACTAGCTATTGAGGCTACACACTACAATTGTCGCAAAAATCTTGGCGTGCGACGCTAGTCCTTATAGCCTATCTTTTATTAGAGGTAAATTCGGTATTAAAAATTGCGATTGACTTATTCCATAAACTGCTTTGTATTTGACAACCGATTGCACGCACTATTAAGTAGTAATACTCAATTAAACTTGAGCTTGTCAAAGCATTATAAGTATATAAAAAGAACCAGATCTCAAAACTACAGTTTATTTATGATTTAAAGACCAATAATGTATTTTTGCCATTCATCATGTAGCCCGCTTTTGAGATGCTTGCTAACTTCAAAATATAAGCTACTGTAAGGTTTACGGGGAAGGTGATGAAGATACATATGTGCTTCAACAGGGGTGCGATTGCCTTTTTTAACGTTGCAACGAACGCAAGCAGTCACGATATTTTCCCACGCATCACCCCCGCCACGCGATCGCGGTACAACATGATCCAGCGTTAAATCATCTCCTGTGTAGCCGCAATATTGACAAGTGTGACTGTCACGATGAAGAATGTTACGGCGAGTTAAAGGAATTTCTTTGTAAGGAACGCGTACGTAGTGACGCAACCGGATAACGGTTGGCAGGGGAAAATCGGCATAAAGATGCTTACCGTTATGTTCTACCCGCTCAGCTTTGCCTTTGATTAACAGAACAACTGCGCGCCGCCAGCTCGTAATATTGAGCGGTTCGTAAGAGGCGTTCAGGACTAGAACCTTAGCCATTGATGGTCGCTCAAGCCAATATTTTTTACAGATAGTAACACAACTACATTACGCTATGCAGCTTTTAGCGGCAAGTCTGGTCAAGTCTTTTACTCACACTGCCAACATATATACACTTTTGCAAGCAACACTTGCGACAAATTAAGGCAGTACTTGTGACAATCGCGGTTTGAAAGCTAAACTTCCTAATCAAATCAGCTAATTGCCAAGCGCTAAACGCTAACGGCTTTAATTCGAGTGTGGATAAGGTGAAGGAGCAAAAATGACTTTAAGTTGGCAGCAACCAATAGCAACAATGCGATGCGATCGCGCATGGGTAGAAATTAGCCTAGGATCTTTAGCACACAACATCCATCAGCTACAAAGTTTATTATCTGCAAAAACGCACTTGATGGCAGTCGTCAAAGCAGATGCTTACGGTCATGGTGCTGTTACGGTAGCGGAGACTGTCTTGCAAGCTGGGGCGAGTTGGTTAGGGGTGGCAACGGTTCCTGAAGGCATCGAGTTAAGAGAAGCAGGAATTAGCGCACCGATTTTGATTTTAGGCGCAACGCATACACCAGAACAAATCAAAGCGATCGCGCATTGGCAACTCCAGCCGACAGTATGTAGCTTTAAGCAAGCGCTGGTTTTTGCGGAGACATTAAAGACAACAAATCAACTCTTACCTGTACACCTCAAACTCGATACAGGAATGTCGCGGCTTGGGCCTTCTTGGCAACAAGCTGTTGAGTTTGTCCAATTAATTCAAGGGGTGCCTAACTTAAAAATTGCCAGCATTTATTCGCACTTAGCAACCGCAGAAAGCATCGACCAAACAATCTTAAGGCAGCAACAGCAAAATTTTGAGCAGGCGATCACGCAAATCAAACGCTCAAACCTACAACTTTTTCAGCACAAGCAAATCCAACCCGCGTTGCACTTGGCGAACTCAGCTGCTACACTCACGGCTCCTGATTTGCACTACGATATGGTTCGTGTCGGTTTAGCGATGTATGGACTTTATCCTGCTGTTCATTTAGCAGTGATTGACCTCAAGCCTGTAATGCAAGTTAAAGCGCGCATAACACAAGTCAAAAAAATCCCTGCGGGAACCGGAGTCAGTTATGGTCATAAATTTGTAAGCGATCGCGCGATGCAGATAGCCGTAGTCGGTATCGGTTATGCGGATGGAGTTCCGCGCAACTTGTCGAATCAAATGACAGTATTAGTTCGCGGTCAGCAAGTCCCGCAGATTGGCGCAATTACGATGGATCAACTGATGTTGGATGTCAGTGCGATCGCAGATGTTCATGAAGGCGAAGTCGTGACGTTACTTGGTGAAGATGGTAGCCAAAAAATTTCAGCTGATGACTGGGCAAAGCAGTTAAATACAATTTCGTGGGAAATTCTTTGCAGTTTCAAGCACCGATTACCACGCGTTGCTGTGCCATAAAGTTGGTAAGCATGAAGAAAAGATCAGAGTAGTTCAGAAGACGCGTGTCAACTACTCCTTGTTGGGAAACGTGAAGCGATTTAGCGAGTTTTGCAGTGGCATATATTTTTGTGTACCTCTTAGTTTCCACAAAAAGGTGAGAAAAGAAGGCAATAAGTTTGTTGTAGGAACTGGCGTGGATAGGAAAAGGTATCACGCCAGGCTTAAGAGATTTAATATTAATCTACAAAGTCTGTTGACATATCAGATAAAGCTTCATCAGCGGCGATTGGGCGGTTTCCATCAATGTTGAGTCTACCTTTGACTTCAAAATTATCTGCGGCGATCGGACGTTCGCCATCTATATACACAGTGTTTTGCACTTTTAGATTACTCGGATCGATTGGGCGTTTGCCGTCAATATTGAGAGTGTCGCGATCGCTAAACTCGTTTACGGCGATCGGACGTTCGCCATCTTCCTCATAGGTATCCTTGACTTCAAAATTATCTGCGGCGATCGGACGTTCGCCATCATCAATGATCGTGCCTTGAATCTCCAAATTACTTGGGTCAACCGGACGACTAGGAGAACCAACTTGCTTGGATGTTTGCTTTTTTTCCATTTTTGAGAATGCCTTGATACTTAGTTTTAACGCGTGATGTGTGTATTTGATTTAACTTACATTGCCTTCTAGCTATTTTTATGCTTTGTTGGAGTTACTAACCGATAGTGCATTCCTGGCTCTGGAGTTGGTGGAAAAGGTTCGCCTTTAGTTGCTGTGACTTCTTGTCCTTTGTTACCGCCACGAGGACCTGTAAGTTCATACAAGCCGCTTTCAGGGACTATCTCACCAGGTTTATACAATTCATTTCCACTAGAATTTGATTTGTCGGTTGTGGCTGTAGAAGTTTTGTAGCTAAGACGAAATTGGCGTTCGATTAAAAAGCCAGGAAGAAAGCCACCATGGTAGCGAACTTCTTCTAGCCTGCCAAAAACACCTTTGATTTGCGTAACGGGGGACAGTAGCTGTGTATTCTTTTGACTCCATTCAACTAAACAGTTATCGATCATTTCTTGAAACTCTAATGCCAGAATCATCGCATCATCGGCGCCCAGGTGAGGATCGACAATAATGGAAAACTTTAAAGAAATTGATAGCGTTGTTTGCAATTGTGAAGCGTGATCGCCCTTCACATCAGTAAAAGATTCTTCTGCATGAAAACCAAACTGCGGTCGGAAGTCGGCGAATTCGTCGGTTGCAAGCTGGTGATGCAGATAAGGCAATAAACCTTGTTCTGAAGACAAGATTTGACGAATAGTTGAGCTAGCGGTCATAACTTTTTTAGCAAATGAGTATGTCTTGCGACTTTAACCTCAACAATTTCATAAAGCGTATTGCAATGCTACCCCCTAATTGAAGAAAGTACACCAGCCGCTCGATAGAAGCTCAAAACTTAAGAATGCTCACGGCTGTCTACCTGGCTACTATATGATTGCCAAAACTCTAAATTCAAAAAACATTAGCTGACAACTATTACGGCTGTCAGCTAATGTTTTGTGTAAGCTATGAGTGCTGAATATTAAGTTGTAAGGAGCATAGTCAAACTAAAACTCAAAATTCAATGCTCAGAGCTTAGTTTAAGCTGTCGCGACAGCTTCATCTTTTGTAGAAACGACAACTGGTTCTTCTAGAAGTTTGACGTACAATTTGCTAAGTTGAGCAGCTACGCCATCCCAACTAAATTTATCTTCTACGCGTTTTCTAGCAGCACGACCTAGTTGATTTCGCCACTCAGGATTACTTAATATGCGGTCAATCGCGGTTGCAAAAGCATCGTTGTCTTTCGGTGGTGCAAGTAATCCAGTTTCTTCGGGTACGACAGTGTATTGTAAGCCGCCAACATCGCTAGCAATCACTGGTGTTCCGCTTGCCATCGCTTCAATAGCTACTAAACCAAAAGGTTCGTAGTGGCTAGGAACAACACAAACGTCTGCTGCTGCATAGTAGATAGGTAGGTCATCGTCACCAAGACGCCCTGGAAAAACTGTCATGTCTTGCATTCCCAGTTCGTTGACAATACCTTCAATGCGATCGCGTTCTTTGCCATCGCTTTGACCAGGACGGCTACCACCACCGATAATTAGCCTAAGATCAGTACCTCTTAGTTGCGATTGAGCAACAGCACGTACTAGCGTTTCAATACCTTTACGGAAATCAAATCGACCTACATAGAGAATAACTTTGGTGTCTGCGTTGATTCCGAGTTGCTGTCTTGCTTGTTGTTGATCGATTTTACCGAAGCGATGGATGTCTGTCCCACAAGGAATAATATCGATATTGCCTTTTGTAGAAACGAGCAAGCGCATATGTTCTTGTTCTTGAGGACTTGTGGCGACAATTCGCTGTGCTGTCTCTAAAACTTCTTTTTCCACTGATAAACGAGTTTTCGCAATCAATGGAATTGTGGAAATTGATTTGTACTTAACCGCCCCTAGTGAATGATAAGTGTGAACTTGCTTACAACCCTGGATTTTTTTTAACTCCATCCCTACCCAGGCAGAAAGCCAATAGTTTGTGTGGACTATTTCGTACTCAACACCTGATTTTTGCTGAAACTTCAGCATTTGTTGTACAAATTCCGGCGCGTGTTTAAATAAGTTGTCGCGTGGAATAAATTCTTCTGGACCTGCGGTAATCCGAATTGTGCGGCAATTTGGGGTATGCTCGACAATACTCGCTTGGTCTGCACTTGCTTTACGGGTAAACATATCAACTTGCCACCCTAACTCAGCTAGTGCTTCCCCTACATGGCGTACATAAACGTTTTGTCCTCCGGCTTCTTCCTTACCGATTTCAACCGCTGGGTCTCCGTGGACTGAAATCAGGGCAATGTGCTTTTGGCTTGCAGAATTCATGGTGTAGTTGTTACAACAATTTAGTTAGGTTTAAAGTGGCTTTGCGATAGTCTTACCTACCGCTAAAAACCAAAAAGAATATTGCATATTCTCAAGTTTAATTTAAGCGATTCTACACTTCTTTACATCCCCTACGGGAAGTACTGTAATCCCCATAAAGTTAAAAAGATCAGCGCTCGTTGTTGCTGATTTTACCTATGCAACGACTACGCTTCTACCTTGAGTAAGATTTTTTTGTAATGCACTATTTACTTTACACGTTAAATATGTAAGCTTGTATTTGATATATCAATACTTAACTTAAGAAAATCAGCTTTAAATGTCGTTGTCTATCTTCGCCAGCTACTCTGATGAAACTCTTGATAAACTCTGTAAGATAGCGTTTCTAGCTTAAATTCTCGCAGCAGACAGTTTTAACTTGAGGTCTATGTGTCTACCTTGGCAATCTCTTTGTATTTAACACACTCTATTCAAAGCGACACAAATATAGTAATCCTATTTGAGTTTTAAGATTTTTTTGAAACGAACCACAGAGTACACAGAGAACGCAGAGGAAAGAGATAGAGAGGGATTCTCACAACTGACTTGAGATTACGATATTTGATCAGCTTAATTTATAAGAATAATAAGCGTCTCTTAACTGATTATCAAGACGACAAACACGTTGACTCGTCTCTAGCATAGAGTTTTTATAAAAGCACTTAAACTATCATCTTGAGTTCTTCACGAAATTACTGTGAGTGAAACGAAAGGTTCAAGGATCATTCCACCGCATTGCCAATTTTATGCCGAACAGTGATCTAAGAGCCAGTGCTAGTCATTTCATCGATAACTGCTGTCATGCTTCAAGCACTGGCTACGTTTAGTTTCATATAGCAGCACAAGCAAAAGGATCTAAAGCGTAAGCCTAATAGTTTTGGATACCGCTAATTCCTTATTACCCTGACAAAATTTATCCATTACTTGTTTGTGCAGATAACATTTGCTTGAGTTTTTCAAGTTCAGACGCCCAACGCGGATCGGGTTGAATCGTATCAGAAGTATTAGACGACTGGTTACTCGTATTGTTGCTGCGACGTGATTTTTTGTTGCTACGACGATTTGAGGGTTTTTCCTGATTTCCTTCTTCTTGATTGTTGACAGCACTATTTGAGCTAGATTGCTCCTCGTCCTCTTGACCCTTCGAACGGGGTAGCGCTTTCTCAATTTTGAGAGGAGTGTCTTTGAACATATAACCATTGAATTTTTCAATGATTTGATCAGCCTGTTCGTCGCTGTTAACTGTTACAAAACCAAAACCACGACATTTACCAGTTTTTCGATCTTTGATAACTTTGGTAGTAACTGAATCACCAGCTTCTGCAAAAACTGCTTGCAGTTCTTGACGTTCTAACTCTTCTTTCGGCAAATTGCCAATATATAGACGAACTGACATAGGAAGATACCTCCGGACTTGGGTGCGAATAGAATTGGTAACAAAACTGTTTACATGAGGAAGGCTAGATACCTACTGGAATTGACGCACATTGCAACAAACCAATTTTTCACTTTGATAATTGCCAACCTTTAGAATATAGTTCTTTGCCTAACTCAAGGCTATAGTTTTTTGTAACTTATCTGCTAATTAACCGGCTTCTAGGTATATATTCCGCCAGTTACCAGCTGTTTTGCTACGTGTAATGCTTTTGAGTTGCTGGAACATTAACACCATTCTTTACAGTATCACGGCTTTTGCTATACCAGCACCTAAAAATAAACATTTCAGCCCTTAGCAACATTTTTAACTCGGTAACAGCAGTGTTATCCCTCTGTAGCGAGGGATTTTGTACCTTTTGAGGATGAGAAATAAAAACCAGCCGTGGGCTGGTTAAGCTGCTGTGTTGGAACAAGGAAAAGATAACCTTAGATTGAGCTTTGTTAGGCAATTGAACTAAGCTTGTCAGCGGTCATTTACCTAAAAATAACTTTTACTCTAGTGTTAAATAATGTAACACAAGCCAATTAGTTTTTGCAATGTTTCTTTACATTAGGTAGTATTGCCTTGCCAAATAATATAAGTTCCCCAAATAGCAGTTGCACAAGCTAAGAGTGTCGACCAGACTTGATGACTACTACGTCCAATGCTGCTTTGCGTACGCCAACTATCAACGTCCAACCATAGCGCAGCACCACGACGGTACCAACCAATAATGATCATATCTTGACCAATCAGCTTCTCAATCGCGTACGCCTGGTTGTTGAAAAATTGACGGATTCCTATCAGCAGTGATTGGTGATGTAGTCGAATTAAACTAGTGTTTGATTTCAAAATCAAATCTTGTGCTAGCCAATTACTAATGCCATAGCGTCCTAGAAGCTTACCTTGAGTGCGTGTGGGTTTGCTATCTAAAGGTAGTGTATTGGGATTAGCTAAGAATTTGCCAAGATCTAGAGACTCTAAATTAGAAACTTTAATGTCTGGAAAAAAAGCATTGAGGCGAATAAACGTGCCAAGACTAAAGCCGATTGGTAAAGAGCC
Organism: Chroogloeocystis siderophila 5.2 s.c.1; assembly: GCF_001904655.1. NCBI lineage: Bacteria > Bacillati > Cyanobacteriota > Cyanophyceae > Chroococcidiopsidales > Chroococcidiopsidaceae > Chroogloeocystis > Chroogloeocystis siderophila. Next base: position 94,152 of record NZ_MRCC01000015.1, read on the forward strand.
TAAAATTAAAGACCAGTCACCATACATCCATGCTAGTTGCGGTATTCTTAACCAAATTCCAATTCCACCGATAAGCCAAGCTAGACAGCCAAACATTAAACCGAGGATAGTACCTAAAAATGGCGCAATCTGTAGCAAGAACGTTAGGCGAGAAGTAAAAGCTTTGATTTGGGGATTGAGTAATGCTAATTCTGGCTCCAAGCGCCAATTTTGAGCAATCTGCGCAAGACGTTGTAAGCGATCGCCCACAAGTGGATGAGTTTGAAGAAGATTGAACCAATAGCGGTAAGGATTGTAACAGTCCCAAGCTAGGACAGATTCAAGGTCAGTTGGTGTTTGACAACAGCTCAGTGTCAGTGCTTGCGTGCGATCGAGGGGAAGGAGTAATTGCCAACTTTCTAATAGCCAACTCGTACATTCTTGCTGGCGAATGTCTGTAGCAATACCTTGAGCAATTTTGAGTAAAGCACGAGTTAAGCCATTCGGATGACCAGTCATTTCGGCTGCTAGGCGATCGCTGTAGTAAATTCGCACCTGTGATAGCCAAAGCACAGGAAGGCAAAGAAGATACCAAACGATATAAGCAATATTAGCGATAACCCCAGCAATTAACTGTAAGTAAGAATAAGAAGTTTTGTTACCCCATCGCGATACCTGGGAATAGACGAGATATGGTAATTGCGTCACAACCATAATGAGAGACATCACCGCAAAATCTTTGTGGGTAACATGTCCTAGCTGAGTTGCATAAATCGTCGCAATTTCATTCGCTGCTAATTGTTCGAGAAGTCCTTGAGTGACGACAAGACGAGCATTTCTTGGTAAGTTACCGTAGCTGAGAGCGAGTGGTACTGATATTGGCAGGAGTTTGAGTTGTGGCGATCGCCAGTTTTGCCGCTGATAGTAGCGTTTGAGTAATTGGCAAGCTTCTGGGCTATAGGTTGCTAGTGTATCAAAGGATAATGGTTGTAAGTTATCGAATCGTAGAAATCCATCAAGTAACCAGGGAGCGAAACTGACAAATAGAAGCAGTGTGACGAGAACAAACTGTGTCGGATCGCGGTAAAAAAGTTGAATCGGTTCTAAATATGGCAGGTTGACTAAAACGTCATTCGTGACGCGCATAAATAATCGTAACAACTCGCGGATGAGCCAAAAAAAAGCGATCGCCGATCCTGCTTGTAGCAACCACAATGGTAGTAAATTGATCTTTGGCAACCGTTGCAGTTTTTTTAATCGTTTGGCACGCTGTCCTATGAGAGGTAGCGTGTGGGCAACTGGCGCTGGCGTACTTGTACAATTGGATAAGTGATCGGTATTCTGTTGAGTTTCTGTTGTTAGTTTAGGCTCGACAGAGCGTTTTAATTCATTAAGATGACGTAATGCCCACGCTTGAATTTGCGGATCGTGATGTTGTATCAAAGTTTCACACAGCGCGATCGCGCGTTCATCTCCAACATTTTTGTAGGCGATGACTAAACCCATCTGTACTTTCACAAGCGTTGCGGGATCGCCTGGCGTTTGATACGCGGCTTCAAGTTGTGCGATCGCTTTGTCGTAATCTCCTTGATTTAAAGCTGTTAATCCAGCTACCACAGATGAGTTGGGAGAAGCCATGATCTTAATTGTGTCAAATTGATTAAATTTTGATTTTATGGATTTCTCTTGTAGCAGCGCGTTTGTAACATTGGCAGCTAATGATTTAGAAAAGTTAGTTCTTTTCTACAGTAATTTACTAAATCTGACACCACAGCAGTACACTCCAAATCGTTATGCTGAGTTCAAGTTACCAGGTTTGCGATTAGGTATTTTTCGACCAAAACAATCACATGAAGCTGAGTTTAAGAACTCTAGTAGCGCAATGAGTTTGTGTTTAGAAGTCAATCACCTAGAAAATGCTATTGCACGTCTTACTCATCTAGGCTACCCACCACCAGGGGAAATAATAACAGCTTCTCATGGCAAAGAAATTTATGCCTACGATTCAGAAGGCAATCGCTTAATCTTGCATCAGTCGAGCTAATGTCAATTTAATAGAAAAGGCTTAACAGTCAGTAACCGTAGCTACTGGGGTTGATAGACTACTATTGCTTTTGCATTAGTCCACGCAGGTGGACTTCTTATTTTAAGCCGCGACTTCAGTCGCTAGGCGGCGTCCCCAGCGATTCCTGTCACCATTTAAAAATAGTGAATCACATCTGCTAACCCGTAGACACTAATAATCAGCATCAGAACTGCGGTGACTTGAGTTGCACGGATGTATGGTGAAGGTGCGATCGCTTCACGAATCAAAATTGAGATTGATGAGCCAATCACAAAACTGAGACTTAACACTAAATAAGGCCAGAATGGTGAAATACTCCAAACTGCTAATAAGGCTAGCGCTATCCACAGCATCACAAGTTCCACAAAGCGAGGTGGGTTGTACTGACTCGATAAAATTAAAGTATTTAGCCAAAAGCGCCAAATTGCCATTTTGTCCCTACCAACAAAAGATCATTAGCGACGTCCACTCATTTGAGCAGTACCGTTTGATTGAGCCGCTTCCGTGGTATCTTCGATTCCAAATACGCGATTGAAAGCTTTTTCTACTTTGTAGCCAGAATCAATTGTTTCCAATGGATCTTTGCGCAAGCGATGGCGCAGACACAAAGTAATGACGCGACGAATATCATCAACGGTGACTTCGGTACGTCCTTCAAAGGCGGCTAAAGCTTTTGCAGCACGGTTTGTGACAATATCACCGCGCAAGCCATCAACATCAAGTTCCGAGCAGACTTCTGAAATATTAACTCTTAGGTCGTAATCGATATTGACTGAAGGTAAAAGTGCTTGAGCTTGAGTTAATTTTTGTTGCAATTCTTGCTGCTGGGGTTGATATTTTTCTAAGAACTGCTGCGGATTTTGGTCAAATTCGGCTCGTTGTTCGACGATTTGGACACGTAATGCAGGTTCTTTGACGGTGTGAATTTCTGCGTGCATTCCAAAGCGATCAAGAAGTTGCGGACGCAGTTCACCTTCTTCAGGGTTTCCCGAACCAACTAAAACAAAACGTGCAGGGTGACGAATCGAAATTCCTTCGCGTTCTACCGTATTCCAACCACCTGCTGCGGAGTCGAGAAGGACGTCTACTAAATGATCGTCGAGGAGGTTAACTTCATCAACGTAGAGAATGCCGCGATTTGCTTTAGCAAGGAGTCCTGGTTCAAAGGCTTTGACGCCTTCAGAGAGTGCTTTTTCAATGTCGATCGTGCCGCACACGCGGTCTTCGGTCGCACCCAAGGGCAAATCAACCATCGGCACCTTTTTGTGCACGACAGGAATTTCGATTTGCTGTTCGAGTTGCTGCCTAACAGCGTCACTCATCAGTTCTGGATCGCGCGGATCGCTGTTAAACGGGTCATCTGCAACAACTTCAATTTCTGGAAGCAAATCAGCTAATGCCCGAATTGTTGTTGATTTACCAGTACCGCGATCGCCCATGATCATGACACCACCAATTTTAGGGTCAATCACGTTCAACAATAAGGCAAGTTTCATTTCTTCCTGACCAACAATGGCAGTGAAGGGAAAAACGCGGCGGGTAGCTTGGGCAGTTGAACTCACAGAAGATTACCTGAAAATGTCGGTACACCGTTTCTCATTGTGCCATAGTATGAGGGTTTAGGGGTGAGGAGTGAGGGGTAGAAAAATTGAGCGAGTTTAGTCAATGCTTGTCAAGCGGTCGCAAAAAGTAGTTGCAGTGCTTTTTGGACTGCTAATTTATTCGGTTTGAGCCAAAATACCGATTTGTTTTACAACTATTGAGTTATCTAGGGTGAACAACTTCATTCTTACTACAGAAATTGCTTTAAGCCCAGTACTTGCCAAGTCAGCGATTGCAACATCGAGTACCCATGGAGAATGACTTGCGGTAGTAATCATTGCCATTACGCTTCTATTGGAAGGAGTATTGAAAATTTCATTACTCAACACAAGTGCTGGACGTCTTTTTGTCGCGGAAATATCAGTAAAGGGAAACGGTACGACGACAACATCAAACTGGCTATAGGTCACTATAGGCTTCCTCGTCTGCGGCTGATTCCCACTCGCCTAGAGTTTCTGCTACAGCATTCAGATAATTCCAATCAAGCGATGGCACTTTTTTTAATATCACTTGCCCTGACTCAATTTCAAACGCTACACAATCACCTTGCGCAATTTTCAGTACTTTTCTGACCTCTTGAGGAATCGTTGCTTGATATTTTTTTGTCACTCTAGACACGAGTGATTTTCGTCTAGCCATAAAATAAAACGGTATTACTTGAGTTGACTAAGGCAACCAAAGGTCTGGGAGTAAGTTTTGAGTTAGGTGGCGTAGGGTGTAGTTGAGCGATCGCCCAAGCTGAATGTGTGCTTCATCAGGTTCCACAGGAATAATTGTGGTTGGAGTACCGCGTCCAAAACGCGAAATTACTAAATTAGCTGCTTCTAACCCTGTAACATAGGCTTTTTCCTGCGACCAAGAACCGTGACGATTAATAATCCAGTCGCCGCACATAAATACATTTGTGATACTTGTGGTTGCAGGCAGCATATATCGATAGCTACCAGGCGCAAAATGCGTGACAGCGCGTGGTAGACGAATCACATTACTGTCGATAATTTTTGCTGTGCCAAACGCAGGAATACATGTTGCTAAGTCACGTTGAACTAAAGAGACGATTTCAGCATCGCTTAAAGGCAAAAACTGATTGGCGTGGTAAAAGTCAGCTTCAACAACTGTACCAGGTGCATTGCGGTACTCATCATGCAGCGCGTTTAAATCGAAAAATGTCCAGCCTGTTGTTGCATTAAACCCAAAACACGCATTCGACGGGCGAGGAATATCAATTTTGCGGTCAAACCATAACCTCGTCGCTAAAACATCAATTGCACCTAGATTCATGACATCGCGGAATTCTTGGCGGCTTTGCAGCAAGGGGCTACTGCTAATAATCTTTTGCATTCCACTGATTCCTACCGCGAAGATGACTGCATCAGCCGTAAAAACTTGCTCTCCACAAACAACACCTGTAGCTTGACCTTTATCATCAAGAATCAAATCGCTAACTCGCTGATTTGCTACCAACTTGCCACCAGCTTGTTCGATCTGCTTTACCCAAGGTTGAAAAATCATTTCGCCGACGGTTCCGCGACACCAAACGACATCAAAATTTGGTTGATGCGCCAGGATAAAGTAATACAGCATTCCTAAAGTTGCCGCAGCAGAACACTGTTCGCCAGGGGCAAATAAACCAACCAAGAGCATCGGTTCAAAGGAATCGCGATATAAACGTGCGGAAACACCAAAACTTTTAAATAACTCTCTGGCGGTCACAGAATCGTAGCGTTGCCATGCTGCATCAGAGTTATCAAAATCAATTACAGCATACAGTAGCGGTAAAGCACTCAGGCGATCAACCAGCGGTAAACGCTGAAACTGCGTGTACAAAAATGTTCCTAGTGGCGAAGGAAGTCGCGGTAAATCTTGAAAAATCGGCGATACGACTTCTAATCCGGCTGGGGAATATTGCGAGGAACGCGTAAACGGCGTAAAAGGATTGATGTTTAATTCGCGTGCGAGGGAAAAGATATTACTGTAGGGATACCAAAAGCCGTGAATTCCCGCTTCTACCGAACGCCCTGCGGCTTGCCAACCTGCGACTAGCCCACCAGGATAGGGACTTGCTTCTAAAAGCGTGACATCGTAGCCTTGCTTTGCTAAATAATAAGTTGCTCCTAACCCAGCCCAACCAGCACCGACGACAATGATTTTGGGAGAGGGTTGTGATGTTGATTGCATATTCGGTCGTGGGTAATTGGTAATTAATTGGTAATTGGGAGCTAGGGCGTTGCGGAGGGGAATTGGTAGTAAGACGAGTTGGCACGGTTGTAATTAGATCATAATTCTTATCTCACCTGCACTTTGCTTTGTCGCTAGGCATTTTCATAGCCTTAAAGCTGCAAAATAATTATGCTTAAATTGGGAAACCCATACGAGAAGTAGAGTTGGTGATACCGTGATAGATTCAGCAGCGACCGATTTGACAACCACAGATACAGCTACAGATACCGTAGGGGAAACTTGCACGTCGCAAGACTTGGAGGGGTTGAATGCTTGCGTTCAAAGTTTAGGATTACCACAGATCCAGCGGCACATATTTATTTGTGCTGACCAGACGCTTGCGCAGTGCTGTTCTAAAGAAGCTAGTTTAGAATCTTGGGACTATCTCAAAAAGCGCTTGAAACAGTTAAAACTGGATAAACCGACGGCGACGCGTCCGAGTTGTATCTTTCGCACGAAAGCAAATTGTTTGCGGGTTTGCACTCAAGGACCTATTTTAGTCGTCTATCCTGATGGGGTATGGTATCGACAAGCAACTCCAGAAGTGATTGAGCGCATTATCCTGGAGCATATTATTGGCAATCGAGTTGTTGAGGAATATGCATTTTTAACGCATCCTTTACCTGAACCTGCTGCAATGATTGAGGATAGTGTGGCGGTTGAATAGCGATCGCTACCGATATTAGTCAACTTTGACCAAAACTAAGATAATTGCTAACTGGATACGAACAATTCCTGCGAATGCAGATATAATATCGCGTTAGATATACTTCAAAATTTTCGTACCATTGTTAATATCTCACTACCTCTATTCTCGGTTACAGCTTGCCAACCCTCTCAAAAAACATAATGTTAATATACTTCAACCAGAAAATAATATTATTAACACCATGCCAACAAGCAGAAAATATTGTAGAAAAGATTATTGATAAATACCTTTAGCTCAATTGTAGTGAGTAGCAGACATCATGAAAGAAACTACTGCCAAAGACAACAAGCGACTACTCCTGATTGACGATGACCCGAACTTGATTTTGCTCGTCAAAGATTATTTAGAATTTCGCGGTTATGAAGTAATCACCGCAGAAAATGGACGCGCAGCCCTGCAAATTTTAGAGCAGGAAGTTCCAGATATGATTATCTGCGACGTGATGATGCCAGAAATGGATGGCTACACGTTTGTCAATAACGTCCGCCAAGATGAGCGTATTAGCTGGATTCCAGTTCTTTTTCTTTCAGCTAAAGGTCAAAGTCAAGATCGAGTTAAAGGTCTGAATACTGGTGCTGATGTTTACATGGTCAAGCCCTTTGAACCAGAAGAACTCGTCGCACAGGTGGAAGCATCGCTAAAACAGGCATATCGCCGCACGCAGCAAACAAATAACGGTAGTGAAATTGCACCTAAAATTCAAGTTCCTTTTGACGTTCACCTAACTCAAACCGAGCTAAAGGTTGTGCAGTTTGTTGCTAGAGGTTTAGCAAACCGCGACATTGCTGAGGAACTGAATGTTAGTCAGCGGACGGTGGAAAGTCATGTTTCTAATATGTTGGGTAAAACAGGATTGCACAACCGAACCGAACTAGCACGCTGGGCGATCGAAAATCAGATGGCGTAGTTAATTACTGGGCAATTAACTGAGCATAAAGTTATGATCTACTCCTTTTTAAGATAAATCAAGGCATTTTGAATTTGCTGGCTGGTTTCTCGTAGTTCTAACTCAAACCAGCCATCATCACGTCCATTTGGGCTAAGTAACGCCGCAGCAATGTTGACGGTAAGACGATGCTGAGAAATCAGATGCGAAATGACTGGTTCTTCGTGCAGCTGCTTAGGAATACGAATTTTGATTTGGGCTTTGGTAGGTCGATTTTCAGCTTGGCTAGAAATTGCCATTTCAATTACCTATTCCACTTCTTTGATGCTAGTTTTGCGCTCTAAAATTTCTTTAAGTACCAAAGTCACCAATGCTAAACAAGCAAGTAATACTGATGCAGCAAATGCCGCTTGAGATTCATACTGTTTGTAAGCTTCTTCAACGTACAGTGGCAGTGTTTGTGTTTTACGGATAATATTGCCTGAAACGACAGACACAGCACCAAATTCGCCCATAACTCTGGCATTCGTTAGAATCACACCGTACAGTAGTCCCCAACGAATATTAGGGAGTGTGACGCGCCAAAATATCTGCCAATCTTTTGCGCCCAAGGTTTTAGCAGCTTCTTCTTGGTCTGTACCAGCTTCTTCTAGAACAGGAATGACTTCTCTTGCTACGAATGGCATAGTAATAAAAGCACTGGCAATAATCATCGCGGGGAGTGCAAAAATAATTCTGATATTCAGCGCTTCCAGTGTTGGTCCTAACCAACCACTTCTGCCGTAGAGTAATACCACCATCAAACCTGCGACAACAGGAGAAACGGCAAATGGTAAGTCTATAATGCTAATGACTAAAGCGCGACCAGGGAATTTGTGCCGTGTGATTGCCCAAGCTGCACACAAACCAAAGATAGTGTTAATGGGTACAACAATTAAAGCAATCAGGACTGTTAGTCTAATCGCATTGATAAATGCTGGATCAGAAAAGTTGTGAAAGAAAGGTCCTACTCCACTTCGGAAAGCTTGGACGAAAACGTTAAGTGCAGGCAAAAATAGGACTAAGCTAAGGTAAATAACTGCAATGCCAATTAATGCAATTCTTACCCAGGGGGCTTCTCGTGTTTGAGAACCTGCTTTGTTTTGGGCAACTATATCACCACTTAAGGCATTAGACCTCATAGCGTCTCCTCCAAGCTTGTAACAAATTGATCCCCACCAGAATGAGGAGCGAAATTAGCAATAAAACAGTGCCAATAACAGTTGCACCTGCATAGTCGTATTGTTCTAAACGCTGGAAAATTAGTACAGATGCGATTAAATCTTTGAATGCAATATTAGAAGCAATAATCACAATCGAGCCGTATTCTCCTACAGCACGAGAAAAGCCTAAGGCGACACCTGTTAATAAAGCTGGTAACAATGGCGGTAGAACAACACGCCAAAAGGTTTGAATTCGAGAAGCACCTAAACTCCATGCAGCTTCTTCGACATCGATATCCAATTCTTGTAAAACAGGCTGTAGCGATCGCACGACAAACGGTAAAGAGATAAACAGCATTGCTACACCGACGCCTAATCGTGTAAACGCGACTCTAATGCCTAAAGGCGCAAGTAAAGAACCAATCCAACCGGTTTCACTATAAACCGATACTAAGGTTAATCCAGCAACTGCTGTTGGTAAAGCAAAAGGTAAATCTATCGCTGCATCAATAAATCGTTTTAGAGGAAAATTGTAGCGTACTAAAACCCAAGCAATTAAAGTCCCAAATACGGCGTTCACGGAAGCTGCGATAATTGCCGTAACAAAGGTGACATCATAGGCTGAAAGCGCTACGGGACTTGTCGCGATTTGCCAAAATTCCGCTGGTGATACCGTCGCTGCCCTCAAGAATAACGCCGCAACTGGTAAAAGCAGCATAAATGTCATGTAGGTGATCGTAATCCGCCAAGGCCATGACAAGTAAAATCGTGGGTTATTGCGCACCGGAACTGGGCGCGTGGAAGATACAGCCATAAATTGAATGTGGTTAGAGTTGATGTATGCGCGGTTTAATGTTGCCGTGTTTGCTGCTATGGAAGCAAAGTGATCGCCTTCGGTAGCACTATTACCTTGTTGCCAAACTTGCCTGAATCTTGTCAAATTCAGCACCATCTTCAAAAAACTGCCGTTGTACTGTATTCCAGCCTCCGAGATCTTGCACTGTAAACAGTGTTTCAATCTTGGGATATTTGTTAGCAAATTCTTGTTCTACTGTAGGGTCAACCGGTCGAAATCCTACTTTGGCAAACTCGCGTTGCGCCGCAGGAGTAAATAGAAATTGAACAAAGGCTTCTGCTACTTCGCGATTGCCGTGTCGGTCAACGTTTCTATCGACTACCGCAATCGGATTATCAATCGAAATATTGACTTTTGGTACTATATATGGTAACTTTTCACCACGTTGCGCTGCTAATATGACTTCGTTTTCGTAATTAATTAAAGCATCGCCTTCTTCTTGATTGAAAAAGACATCACTTGCTTCGCGTGCGTCTCGCGGTAGCACAGGAGCGTTCTGATAAACTTCGCGAGTAAAGTTTAAAGCTTGCTCGTCGCTGCCTCCAGTTTCTTTGATTGCGCCCCACAACGCTAAAAAGTTCCACCGCGCCCCACCAGAAGTTTTTGGATTAGCTGTAATGACTCTGACGTTATTTTTAGTTAAATCCGACCAAGTTTGAATACCATGAGGATTGCCTTCACGAGTTACTATCGCGGCTACAGATTTATGCACGATCGCGTTGTTCGGTGCTTCGTTTTCCCATCCTGGTTGAATTAAGCCTGCTTTTTCAACTTTTTTCATGTCCAGCGCTAATGCTAACGCGACGACATCGGCATCCAATCCATCTACTACCGCACGCGTTTGCGCGCCAGAACCACCGTAACTTTCGTTAAATAGCACATTCTGGTTATGTTGCTGTTTCCACATCGCCGTAAACTGCGGGATAATTTCTTTGTACGCGGCTTTTGTCACAGCGTAGGAAACAAGTGTTATTTCTACATCGCGATTCTGCGCACTCGAAGGCGCGCACGATGCGATCGCAACGCTCAAACCAACTCCTACGAGAAAGAGAGACACAAACTTCTTCCAGGATGCTCTCAACCCTAGAATATTTCGCCACAGCCCCATGTAACGCTCTCCTTTAAACTCCGGTTATTCGGTCGGGATACCGGATTTAATTCCCTGGAAGTCGATTATACACAGCAAATAGGAGAAAAGCAACGAAACTTAGCAAGTGCGATCGCTGAGTTTTTGTAAGTAAAGTTCGGTTTAGGGTTAAGCTTTTTGGTAAGGAACAATTCAGTTTTGTTAAGGCTTCTAAGTAAGAAACTGTCTCTGGGCGATCGCGCAAGTCATTGTTTGAAGAAGACTATGTTTCCGGTTCGCCCTGAATTTTGCGGCGAAAAGCTTCTTCCATAATTTTGATCCCTGCTTCATCTAAAGGGGCTGGATACTTTTTGGCATTAGGATCTCGCCGATTTACAAATAACTCGTGAATTGCTTCATTGTCATTGCGATGCTCCTTGACATAATCTCGCAACTCTGCTAAGACATAGCTTTAAAATCAGGTTTCATTAAAAAACTCCCAATTACCGTCACGCCTTACAATTACCTGGATATTGTCTGCTGTAAGAATGAATACTTCTCCTGTTCTTTCATCAAATCGGAACAAAACGATATTCCGCAACAAACTGGAAAGCATCTGACATACGCGCAAATAAGCAAAAGCTTAATCTACAGTCGATTGAATGTGATTTACCTCCTACTATGTTAAAATTCTGCACTTAATGGCGATCGCGGGAACGGAATCACATCGCGGATATTGCCCATACCTGTCATGAATTGCACTAAGCGCTCAAATCCTAAGCCAAAACCTGCGTGAGGAACTGTACCATAACGGCGTAAATCTAAATACCACCACAAATCAGCAGGATTCATTCCTTGAGCTTGAATTCTCTGTTCTAATACGTCTAAGCGTTCTTCCCGCTGCGAACCGCCGACGATTTCGCCAATTTTGGGCGCAAGGATATCCATCGCTGCAACGGTTTTTTCATCGTCGTTGAGCCGCATATAGAATGCTTTAATCTCGACAGGATAGTCAGAGACAATAACGGGTTTTTTAAATAAGTGTTCGGCTAGATAACGCTCGTGTTCTGATTGTAAATCTAAACCCCACTTGACAGGATACTCAAATTGTGCGTTAGATTTTTCTAAAAGTGCGATCGCTTCGGTGTAAGTAATGCGCTCAAACTCTTTGTGAATAATATTTTCAGCCGTTGCAATGACAGAGTTATCAATCCGCTGATTGAAGAACTCCATATCTTCAGGGCAAGTTTCCAGCACATACCTAAAAATATGCTTGAGAAATGCTTCAGCTAAATCCATATTTCCCTGAAGATCGCAAAATGCCATTTCAGGCTCAATCATCCAAAATTCGGCTAAATGGCGCGATGTGTTAGAGTTTTCGGCGCGAAAAGTGGGACCAAATGTGTAAACATTACTAAATGCCATTGCCATGACTTCGGCTTCGAGTTGCCCACTGACGGTGAGATACGCCTTGCCACCAAAAAAATCTTTGCTAAAATCAACTTCTTGGGTTTCTGTACGCGGGATATCTTTGAAATCAAAGCCTGTAACGGTAAATAATTCTCCCGCACCTTCGCAATCGTTGCGCGTGATAATTGGCGTATGTACCCACAAAAAGCCGCGTTCTTGAAAAAATTGATGCACAGCAGTTGCACAAGCATTGCGCACGCGAAAAACGGCACCCAAAGAATTGGTACGCGATCGCAAATGTCCAATTGTGCGTAAAAATTCAAACGAATGACGTTTCTTTTGTAGTGGGTATGTTTCGGGATCAGCTTCCCCGTAGACTTTCACGCTTTGCGCTTGTACTTCAATTCGCTGTCCTTTACCTTGCGACGCGACGAGTTTTCCGGTAACTTCAACGGAAGATCCCGTATTAGCTTGCTTTAAAAGTGACTCGTATTCTGGCAGTTCAGCATTGAGTACAACTTGCAGATTCGCGAGTGATGAACCATCGTTCACTTCAATAAAAGCAAATCCTTTCAAATCGCGTTTTGTCCGTACCCAACCTTGAATCGTCACAGACTCATCTGGTTGACCGTGGCGCAAAATATCAATAATTCGTCGTTTCATGATCGCAAGTAGGGAGTGGAAAGTGAAGCTTATTGTGCAGTAAAAGCAGGAAAGGAGGGGGAGAATTTAATGAGTAGTTGCTATTGACTAATTGCTAGCCACTCTTGACACGAGTCACTAGGCACTAGCTTGTACAGGACTTTAACATCCAGCCGATCAGCATTCCTAAGCCACCGAAGCGCACAGCTTGCCAAAATGGTTCTTTGAGACTTCCCCAAGAAAACAATTGACTTTCTAAATTTACTTCGATTTCGTCAAGTTCGGCTTGAATGCGTTTTAATTCAGCTTGAAACTCTGCATTTTTCGTTTTACCAAGTTCTTTTTGGCGCTGATGAAGGTTTGCTTGACGCTGTAAGTCAATTTGCACTTGAGTATATCTTTGCTTTAACGCAACGAGCGATCGCTCGACCTTTGCAAGCGATCGCTCAATTTCACTTGATAATGGTTCTTGGGGCGGCTGCGCCATCTCGGATATGGGATGAAGGTTCGTGTATCTTGTATAGCAAACCTAAAACTAATTGGTATGCATCCATGCATTATAAGTAAGAATAAATAAAAATACCTTTTAATGAGTATGTTACAAGCTGACCAAGATAAGAAAACTTCTGATATCCAAAACTTGAGTACTTTAGAACTAGCGCAAGCTTTGATGGAAAAACTGGCGATATCGCCCCAAGACTGGCATCGCTTAAAGTCTAACCGTAAAGTGCGTGCTAGCGAGCAAGCTGCGGCGGCAATTGTATTTTTACTGAAGGATCAACCTGAAGAAGCTTTACAACGACTCAACCAAGCATCTAGCTGGCTAGATCGCTCAATTTCTGCACCACCTTGTCCCACACATGGACACACAAGTCAAGGGTAAGCACACAGCTATATGTGGATTTAATGTAATAATGGTAGGCGGAAACGATTATTAAAATGCTTACCAAGTCTTAACTCTGTACCATTGGCGTTCCAATGAACGCGATCAAAAATTTTGTGTAAAATACATAATCCCCGACCATTTTCTGATTCTTCTGGAGGTAAGTATTCGTGAGGATTTCCCTTGCATTCGCACGGAGGAGTAAAACCTCCACCCTCGTCTGAAATTAACCACCAGTAGTGGTCGTCTTCGATCTTAAACTTAACGATGACTAGCTTACTGGGATCAAGATTGTTGCCGTGTTTTGCTGCATTCACTAAGGCTTCTTGTAGCCCTAAACGTAGTTCTGCTTGCCATCTATGGGGTACTTCTGCCAAAAGTAAGTCCAAAATCGGACACAGATAAAGAGTTGAGGCAAAGCTAATTGTACCCCAAGGACGTCCTACTGGACGAGGTGAAATAGTAATCACAGATCAAAAACCTCGTAGCTTTTAGCTAGTAAATATCAGCCTTTGTTTGGCAGATTTTAGTTACTTAAATCCAATTCACTCTGAGCAAAAACTAATTTGTTCTAAAGAAATTGGAGCATTTCACTGAAACACAGTTTGTGATCTGGTCGTGTAGTCTATTGTGATAAATATGATTGTGCAGTCATTTGGTTGTATCAAGCTTTCAGCCTTCAAAAGCATAGATTCCTCGTCAGTTTTCTGCCAATCTATAAGTACATAAGCCAAACTAAAGTTGACTCACTTGCGGATACACCTGTAACCGGTTTTTCTAGCTAAAAAATGCAAGTTTAATCTTATTCTAACATTTATATACGTAGAGACAATACTTGAAGTATTGGTATGTGCGATCGCAAGTTACGTTCACGTTCAACAAAATATAATAGTTATTAATTGTGAATTATGGTAATGCTGCAACTGAGTCAAATTGATGTCTCACCAGGGCAACGCATAGTATTGCAAAATGTAAACTGGCAGCAATTTGAGGAGATTTTAGAAGAATTAGGCGAACATCGTGGCTCGCGAGTTGCCTATAGCCAAGGTACGTTAGAGATTATGACACCGCTGCCGGAACATGAAGTTACCAAGGGAATCATTGGAGATTTAGTAAAAATCTTACTTGAAGAATTAGAAATAGATTGCGAGTCTTTTGGTTCAACGACTTTCAAGCGACAGGATATGGAACGCGGAGTTGAGCCGGATGAGTCATTTTACATTGCAAATCACGCACAAATGATTGGTCGCAGTAGAATCGACCTAACCGCTGATCCTCCCCCAGATTTGGTGATTGAAATTGACGTAACGTCTAAAACCCAGATGGATGCTTATAAAGCATTGAAAGTTCCCGAACTTTGGCGGTTTGAGAATCGCCAGTTACGAATTGATCTGCTGCAAAATAACCAATACATCGAGTCTTCTATAAGTCCAACGTTTCCTGAACTGCCGATTATCAAAATTATTACAGAATTTGTTGAGCAAGCACGTTCGACAGGGAGAAGTCCTGCTTTAAAAGCATTCAGACAATGGATTCGACAATGGCGCGCGCAGAATTCGTGTTGATTAGGTGGTAGCGTGATGAATTTAATGGCTAATTACTGAGCTTTTTACGGATAGCAAACCTACGGTAAAAGCTATCTAGGCTGATGATTCTGAACTCCTACCATGTTTTAAGCACCTCTTCAATTGGTCTATAGTGCTAGTTTTTGACAAGAAAGGCTGCACACTCTACGTGCGATGTCTGTGGAAAGAAATCTGCGGGTTGGACGCAGAATAGATGATATACTCCAGTTTGACATAGTAATTTGAGGTCACGAGCGAGCGTTGCGGCTTTACAGCTAACGTAGACAATTTGTGGTGGTTGAACTTGCAATAAAGTTTCAATAACTGTGCGATCGCAGCCTTTACGCGGCGGATCGAGTAACACAACATCAGGTACGATTTCTAGGTGGGGTAGTAATTTTTCAACCTTGCCCGCTTGAAAAGTAACATTATGGATATGATTTAAATCCGCATTGCGTTGGGCTTGCTGTACTGAAGTTGGCTGCAATTCTAAACCGATTACTTGTCTAACTTGCTGCGCGAGGGGTAAACTTAGCGTACCAATTCCACAATACGCATCAAGTAACACTTCGTGTCCGTGTAAATTAAGTTGCTGTGCGATTTCCTGCAACAAAGCTTCTGCGGCTTCGGTATTAACTTGAAAAAATGTCTCAGGACGTACTTGAAATTGTAGTCCGGCAAATTCTTCAATGAGGTAATCCTTACCTGCAATACACTGAGTCTCTTGCCCAAAAATTGCATTGGTGCGATCGCCGTTGCGATTTACAGCTACGCCTACTAAATGTGGATATCGGTGTAACCATTTCTGCGCTTGAGTTGTAATTTCTGGTATCCAATCTTTGACGACAAGCGTCAAAAGCATTTCACCAGTGCGACGCCCAATGCGTAGCGCTAAGTGACGAATTTGCCCTTGATGGCGCTTTTCATCGTAAATTTGCCAGTTTTGGTTTTGAATATCTTGCTTAATTTCGCGTAGTAAGGGATTTAACCGCGAGTCTTGTATCGGACATTGATTAAGATTAATTAGTTGATGGCTATTTTTTTGAAAGTAACCTGCTTGAACTTGTCCGGTTGCGGAAATTCCTAAAGGATATGTCGCTTTGTTACGATAGCTTAACGGTGACGGTGCGGCGAGAACCGAATCAACTGGGGGATGTTTAAAGCCACCGATGCGTTGTAAAGCTTGTACGACTAAATTGCGCTTGGCTTCTAATTGATATTTATAGCTGATATGTTGCCACTGACAACCGCCACACTTATCAGCAACGATACAACTCGGACGAACGCGGTGTGGAGAGGATTCAAGGAACTCGTAAAGCTTAGCACGCGCGAATTCGGGTTTAGTGTAGGTAAGGCGTACTAAGGCGCGATCGCCTGGTACAGTATCAGGAACAAAAACAACGCGATCGCCAAATTTTCCCACACCGTCACCAGTATCACTCAAGTCATGAATGACAACTTCGACTAAATTACCTTGTCGCCACAAATTTTTTGACTGATTTTGAGCATCGATATTAGATAATTCTGTTATAGACACAGTATTCTCTCTCTTTCTTTAAGTGCCACTGACTCGTTAAACTACAAGTGATATTCTTTTGATCTTTGAGATACCCTTAATCATGAGCATAGTCAGCAACGTTATTCTTAAAGCCGACGACGAACTGCGTTATCCTAGCAGCGGCGAATTAAAAAACATCAAAGATTTTTTGCAAACCGGCGAACAACGGATGCGTATTGCGAGTACGCTAGCAGAAAACGAAAAGAAAATTGTACAGCAAGCCAGTAAACAACTTTGGCAGAAACGCCCCGATTTTATTGCGCCTGGTGGAAATGCTTATGGCGAACGCCAACGGGCTTTGTGTCTGCGTGATTACGGTTGGTACTTGCGCTTGATTACATACGGTGTGCTTTCTGGAGATAAAGAGCCGATTGAAAAAATTGGCTTAATTGGTGTCCGAGAAATGTATAATTCGCTCGGAGTGCCTGTCCCAGGAATGGTTGAATCGATTCGTTGTCTTAAAGAGGCATCTTTGGGCTTATTAAGTTCAGAAGACGCTGCCGAAGCTGCGCCCTACTTTGATTATATTATTCAAGCTATGTCTTAGTGCTAATGTCAATTCGACGGAAAAGCAGCTACAGAAACAAAACCGTCTTCACTGGTTTGTTTAGCACGAAATTTCATTAGTCCACCTTCGTGGACTTTGCTTATCAAGCCGCGACAAGAGTCGCCAGGCTTCACAAACGCCCCACAATCTACGACTGTTGCTAGCATTATTGTTAGAGCGATCGCAGGTGGTGGGGACTGTTTTAATTCATTCAACGTAATCAAATAATACTGTCGTCATATAGCGTTCTGCCCATTCTTTGCCAAAAGCTTTTTCTAAAACGCGGCGGGTTTTATCGTTTTGCTGTTGTTGCGTACAGTATTGGCGTTGACCTACTAGGATTTGTGCTTGTTGTGCTGCTGATACAGGTTGCGCGGCGATCGCCTGTGTCACATGAATGTCTAAGTAATTTTGGACTTGCTGAAGAAATTTTGCTTCTTCGACTTCACTATTTGGGCGAATAAAGAGACAAAATTTTGAGAAAATGTGTCCCCATTCGGGAAGTTCTCTTGGTTGAGAAAATGCAACTGCAGAAAGCGCGGCTAATGCTTGAGAATAGGCATCAGGTAAGTTACCATCCGTAACAGGAGACAAATCGGCGATCGCTGCACTAATTTGCCCTCTACCGCCGACTAAATCGCAACCAAACATCGGTAAATTGTATTCAGGGCGAGGAAACATGACGCAATGCAGAATATCCAGCGTTGTTCCTACTTTGGCAAGTTCGAGGTGCATTTTGCGAAACTGCAGCGTTTGGTAGCAGCGATTTTCAATCGTGAGTTTTTCGCCTTCTAATCTTCCTTCGACATACCCAAACTCATGCGGTAATTGGTAAGGAGATAGTTCTAAGCGCCGCCACGTTGACTCGATGGTATCAGCTAATTGACGAATTAAGGGATGCTGTTGTGATCGTAGCGAGTAGGTCGTGGATGTCATAAAACAACACTTGTGTTTACTTGTTGTTTTAACTAGATTACCGCTAGCAGGAGTGCCGCTTGCCTAAAAGTAAACTTATGAAACAACTTCTTGCTGAAAGCTACTCTGTTTTTGTAGCATAAGTTACAGAAAATATGTAAAATATTTGTATTTAGCCGCCTGGCGACTGAAATTGCAGCTTGACGTACAAAGTCCACCTGCGTAGACGAATGCGGTTTCAACCGCCAAACGTTATTTTTGCTAACGAAGGAAACAGTAATAAAGCTTGATGTCCGCAAAATCCGCAACGAACAATTGCAATGGAGTATCAAACCTTTTCTAAATCAAGTACAACCAGAATTGACAGCAAATAGCTAGGTACAGTTGCGCGAACTTCCTAGCGATTTTAGTCACGACGAGGCGTTGTTTTTGTGTTAATTACTAAGTGATAAATGGGTTGCGTAGGTGTTCCGCAATGTGGAAAAACAACTTGACGCGCATCAGTTTTATGCATTGTATTAGTGCCAAAAATCTACAATGTCATAGCCCAAATCACTCAGCATCTGACGTAGTAGCGGTAAACTCAAACCGATGACGTTAGTGTGACAGCCTTCTAGCTTTTCTACAAATAAACCGCCTTTACCTTCTAACGCAAAGCCACCTGCGCATTTAAGCGGTTCTCCTGTCGCGACGTAAGCTTCAATTTGGCGATCGCTTGCAGAAGCAAAGTAAACTCGTGTCACTTGGCAGCGTACTAGTGTATGGTGTTGACGCAAGTCAATTAAAGAATGACCTGTGTAGAGTTCGCCAACATTACTCCGCATTTTCTGCCAACGGGCGATCGCTTCTTCTGTATTAGTCGGCTTACCATGAATTTCACCGTTGATGAATAAAACCGAATCGCACCCCATAATCAATCCAGAATCAAATTGAGGTGCAACAGTTTCTGCTTTACTACGGGCTAAAGTTTTAACTAATAACCGAGGATCGCGTTCTTGAATTTGAGATTCGTCGAAGTTACTAGGGAAAACTATAGGATCAATTCCGACGCTTTGTAGCAAACGACGTCGCGCGGGGGAAGCAGACGCAAGAATAAATTGCATAGCCATGTGAGAGAGGTCAGGGGTCAGGAAATTTTTCTGGTGTGAAGTATTATGCAGTTTGTTGATTCGTGCAAGGTAAATTTTGAGTGGGTTTGAAAGTCAGGGCTGTATTTTTCTGACACCGTGGATTCCTCACGCTTGATCGCTGCTTGTAAACTACTAATAAACTGTAAAAGATTTGACGACTGCATCTAGTGTAGGCTTGACTTTTGTCCAACGTCGTTCGGGGGTAGAGGCGTTGAACGTGAATAATTTACCACGACTGACGGCGACACTGGCGATGTTGTGGCGTTGTTGTTGATTGGGAAGCTTGACTGTGTATTCTAGAAGGTAGTACGTTTTTGCGTCTGTTGCTAATTCTTCAGCGTTAACTAACTCAGCTTCTCGCCCAGATTCGGGAGGTGCGATCGCGCTTTTTCCTAGTTTATAGCCTACCTCGCTGGGACTTCCCAAATCAGCTAAAGTTTTGCCTTGAGGAACATCACTAATAACGACAGACACGTTTTCGGTTGTTTCTATTAAATCGTGAAGTACCACATCAGGACCATTCGAGACATTGACTGGAACCCACCCATTAGGATACAAAAACTCATATCCATCGGTGCTATCGACATAACTTTTTAAGCCAGAAACGGCTGATGAACAGCTTGTCAGACTGACGCTGAAAGTGATTAATAAAATTACCAAAATTCGTTTCAACATTTCTCCCTTTAAGGCTTTTACACCTATTCTCTATAAGATTTTCTGTGACAAAGAATTGCTCTAGCGTGGATTGAGCGAACAAATCTCGGTAACAAATATACTCGAGGCAATTTTCATTATCTCACCTTGGGATACTCGCCTTGATACGTGTTGCTTGTCATGCTGGAGATCAAATCGATAAGGAATATATGTATGCTGACAACAGCAGAATTACGTTGGTTTTATCCTGGTAAACTACCACAACACGTTTGTCAATGGTTTGAGCAAGATCAGCTTGGATATTTAGCACCAGCGGAAAAACGCCAAGATATTTATTTATACGTTCCTGAAAGTGATTTTGTGGGTATTAAACTGCGACAGGGAAGATTAGAAATTAAATGGCGCAAAGCCAAATTAGGTGATTTACAATTTGGCAAGACTACAGGTAAAGCAGAAAAGTGGGCAAAGTGGTTGTGTGAAGATGCAAGTAATGAAATCTTTCAGCCACAAGAGGTTATAAGTAAAAAAGCTTGGGTGAGTATTAACAAGGTACGTACTCAGCGAAAATATCAACTTTCTGCCAGACAGGAAGTTATCGCAATTGAGATCAATGATTCAAGCAGCAATCGCACTTGTAATGTAGAAATAACCGAGTTAGAAGTTAATCGCCATCCTTGGTGGAGTTTAGCTTTTGAAGCTTCTACTGATGATGAATTGCCGCTTGAAAATCTTAAATGTGTCGCTGAGTGGATTTTTAAAACGTATCCTGGAGAACTAGAAAGCGAAAATTCGTATGCTTATCCTACTTGGTTGGATATTGTACTAGAGTGAAGCCGCTTCTCACCCTGTTTGAGCGTTTGAAAAGCCCTATAAGTCCACACCACTTGCTACAACGGGGGACACCCCTACAGACATTTGCGGTACTGTCGGCGCAGCGCGATCGCGCAGTGTCCTCTGGATCGCAGGGATTCTCCATTTCTGGGGACTTTAGTAGGTAGAGTCTATTTATAAAATATCTACTCTTATTTCTCGACAAATGTTATATCAAGTAAGTCGGCTTGGAAAACAATTTTATTATTGCGTTGTTTAATTAAGTCACTTAGCTTGAGTTCCATACTATTACCTACAACAACAGAATCATTTTCATTGCGCGAACCAGAAGAAATAGAAATCAGCCAATCTTTTAAATTACCCTCGAAGCCTTTATCGACAGCTTTTAGGTAATCAATACTGCGACGGAATAATTTAGGTAAGATGAGTTGTCCATTAGGTGTAGTAATCGAAGTTTTATCTTCTAATTCAAATTGATTTGTGACATCTTCCGCCCAAACACCTAATTGATCGGCTTTCGCTTTTGTAGCAGCTTTACGTAATGATTCTCGATGAGTCAAAGGTGTAGATGTGTAAACTGTATAATAGGCATTACCATCTTGAAGCATTTGATGATTGATTGTTTTTTCAAGTTGTTTTTCCTCAACTCGAATCCAATCTGCATCGTCTAGTTGTTTTGTATCTTCTTCTAAGAAAATATAGGAGACTGGACGACCGTTAGCATCTGCAGCTTTTGATAGAATCGCTCCAGGCACGCTATCTGGGTTAGCAGACTCAACGCGGTTTCCTAGAAAAACGATATTTTTGAAACCCATCCCCTCTAGAAGGCAATCGCGGGTTTTATCGCCCAAGATTTGAGCATCTCTACCGTAGTGAACTTCAGGGGCATCAATCCCTTCAAATCGTAGTTGTACGCTGCGATCGCGTGACAATTCAATCCGATAACTGCGATGCAGTTCTTCATACAAATCTGGATTATCAGCGATAAATCTGACTGAATCGCCATCAGGTTCTTTACCTTTGATGACAAACTTACCTTTAATGACACGATAAAATGGTGCTGACATAATAATGTGTCCCAAACACAACTACTTCTTTCATCAACACGTTGTTCCTATTTTCTGTATATTTGTAATTTAATTTTATGATTATTAACTTAATAATTTTTGAACTATGAACGAAAACGGTAAACCGAACTTAACGCTCGCTAATTCTGTCTGACTCAAAACTGTTGTAGGTAGATAAACAGATACAGATACTAGTATGATACTTAAGATAATGGCAACACTCGTGACAGGTTGCTTCATAAAAGAGTTTTCTTAGCTAATCGCTGCTTTGACTTAGATGTAACTTGTGCGCTGCTCTTAAAATTTGTCCAGCCAAAACCGCCGCACCAAAGCCATTATCGATATTTACAACACCAACTCCCGCGGCACAAGAATTGAGCATTGTCAAGAGGGGCGCTAATCCACCAAAACTCGCACCATAACCGATACTAGTGGGAACCGCAATCACAGGACAATCGGCTAAACCTGCAACAACACTGGGTAACGCACCTTCCATTCCAGCGACGACGATTAAGACATCTGCTGATTCAACAACGTGGCGATTATTCAGCAAGCGATGAATTCCAGCAACACCGACATCCCACAACCTATGAACGCGAAAACCGGAGAGTTCTGCAGTCACAGCAGCTTCTTCTGCTACGGGTAAATCAGCAGTACCAGCGGAAAGAATACTAATGACACCACCTACCCCCCCTGGGTCTCCCCCACTAGGGAAATTGGGAGGTGTGATTGCACAGATTCGCGCCATTGCGTAGTAATACAAATCTGGCACTTTTTCTTGTAACTTGGCGTAAACTTCGGGTTCAATCCGCGTCGCCATGACAACCGAACCGCGATCGCGCATGGCGATCATAATTTGGGCGATCTGATCGGGTGTTTTTCCTGGTCCCCAGATAACTTCAGGAAAACCTGTGCGTAAACGGCGATGATGGTCAATTCGGGCAAAATCGCCAACAGGTTCGTAGTTTAAATATTTTAGCTTATCAAAAGCTTCTACTGGATTTACTTCACCAGCAGCAACAGATTCTAAGAGCGATCGCAAAGCTTCGGGTTGTGTCACTTTAAAATCAGAAGAACGAACCACAGAGGCGCAGAGCACGCAGAGGAGAGGAAAGAGTTAATTCTGTTTACATATTACATTATACATTCAATCGTCTTGTACTTTTAATTCATACTTGTTCCACAGTGTACCGCTAAGCGAACCGAGGGCGGAGTATTTTACGCCTTGAATGTGATCGCGAATTGCTGCAATCGAGAGGGGATTGACTAAATAAATATAAGGTAAATATTCCTGCGCAATACTTTGTGTTTCTGCATAAATTTCTTGCCGCTTAGTTTCATCAAATTCCTGTGCCCTTGAATATAAGGTCGCCCAATTTCTGCTTCCCAGCCAGCGATTTCCCAACCTACTAGCGGTTCTTGTCCTGCTAAAGGTTTTTGATTAAAAGTATGCAATCTACCATCAGGTAGCCATATGTTTGCACCATCATGAGGTTCTACGGTTCCAGAAACAAAGCCTAAAAGATGACATTCCCTGTCGAGGGAATGAGAAAGGCGACCAACAAGTGTATTAAAGTTAATTGGATTGAAATCTACTTGAATCTTGGCGAATTTGCGCTTGCATTGCTATACGTGTTCGATTCTCTGCATTGGTAATCAGGGAAAAACGGACGCGATTACCTTCAGCATTGAGTAGTTGAGCTTTGGAATTGTATTTAAATCCAGCTTTTAATAATAAGTCTCGTGCTTTATCTTGATCGTACTTGTAAGTTTTTAAGCCTTGTTCGGGTGAGAGATAATCAGGACTTTGCAGAAAAATCGATGAATTCGGTGAATTTTGAATCGTTCCAATGCTACGAAAGGTATTTTTTTCAGCATTGTCTGACGATCAATTGCATAGGCGATCGCTTGGCGAAATTCTAGTGTATTAAACCAACGCGATTTAATTGGATCAACCACAGTTCCATTTTGTCTACGACCTTTATTGAGATTAAAAGAAATGAAAGTTTGCGTAAATCTTGGTCTTCCGTTGTAGACAGGAAATCTACCGTGTTTTTCCTCTCGTTTCAGCAACGCCCTCGAACTGTTCTCAAATGCTGTCAAAATCGAGATTTTCCAGTGTAACGCGCTTAATAATGCCAGCATTGTTGATCAATACATCAATCTCAGTCTCTCCTAGTCGCTTGTGCAGATTAGTAACAGAAGCGTCAGAGGTAATGTCAATACCCTCTTCTAAGCGAACTCCTAACGCCTTCAACTCATCTGTTGCAGACCGACACACTACAATTACAGTATCTCCACGCCGCTGAAGTTGGCGACAGTACTCATAACCAATTCCGCGATTTGCCCCTGTTACTAAATACGTTGCCATAAGATGCCCGCAGTTCGATTGTCTTTTCTGATTTTGGGCGATCGCATAATTATTTTCTCGCGGTTTTGCTCTCAGTTTTAGTTGCAGTGTTCCTACGATAGATAAAAGATATCTGCAACGACATCGCCTTCGCCTTGTAAGCGCGATCGCGCTGGTGCATCATACAAAACTAGCAAAGAATGGACAGAAGTAACGTCATCAAGTAAAGTGATACCCTCCGCATGATCGTCACCATCTCCATAGGGAATATCTAATTCCGCTTGCGGTTGTGACAAACTATTTTCAGATAAATGTACGCCCTTTTCTAAACGATATACTTGTACGGGTCCATCCAAGTCCATCGTTGGTCCTGCGAGTATTAATAAATCCTCTCCAGCCAAACACAAATCCCGAACGCCTAAGCCTTTCAAGTAGATAAAATGTTTTTTGTATTGCTGTCCTTCTGTACCAATCGCTTTTAGAGTTAGCGTTTCTGGGCTACTATTTTCTAATTCGATTTCCAGCATCACAGCCCAACCACGCAACACAGGACCGCGCATTCCTAAATAAATACGATTTTCATAAACAGCTAAACCCTCAATATCAAATCCATTTTCTTTTCCTGGAATTGCTGCATCGATATAAGAACCTAGATGTGGATCGTTGGCTAGTGCATCCATTAACACATTGCCGCGTGGTGTAATTTTTAATTTAGCAGCAGTGAGTGTTTCTCCACCTTCTGGGGTAAAGGTTTTATATAATTCACCATTAATTAAAGGAATTTTACCGAGTAGATAACGATTCGGTTCGGATTCTAACTTGGTTAATCTGCTAACATTTTTTTCATTTGTCTTATCAGGTTTAGGCTTTTTACGTTTCCAACTGTGCGAACCTACAAACCATAAATAAGGCTCTACATAAGCCATACCTTCGATATCAATCTCTTGCTCTTCGGTTGCTGGTAAATCTATAAAATCTTTGACTCGAAACTGCTTATGCTCTGTAAATAATTGTAGATCAGAATTGTAAGTTAATCGCTCGATTGATGATGTTTCATCTGACCCTAACCATAAATATTTATCAGTTGTTAAGCGTATAGCAGAAAGATCTTCTCGATGCTCTCTAAATTCATCCTCAAAGCGCAGAATAATTTGGTTTTTATTGTGTTGGTTAGTCATAAATTATAAAATTAATTTGTTCTTTATTAATCCTACTAAAAATTATATTTTAGCTTTACTGATTGTAAAATTAGCCTCTTTACAAAGTAGCGTTTTGGTGGTACAAGCATCAAGCGGCTAAAATGCTAATTACTGTAACAAAAACCGCAGTCTTTTCATAAGCCTAACCACACCAAGGCAACTCATGCAAAGATATTCTCGCAAGCTCTATATTAAATTAACTCAAAAAACTTTCCGCAGATGACAATGATGCTCTAATCTCTAAAATAAGAAACGTACCTCAGGCAATTATCGGAGACTTAACTTATGGTTGCAGGAGAATTATTCATCTCAGAAGAGATGATGACTGCGCCGGAACATCCTTTAGCGAATCAGTTAGAAGCCTCTGTAGCAGATCCCTTGCAAGAGTCACTCGTTAAAATTCGGGAGAAGCAAAAGCACGACCGCATTCCTGGAATCGTTAAACGGCTCGTACCCATCGATAATAGTACGACTTGGGAGTACTGGTGGTGCGTTCCTGGACGCATGATTTTACCCGAAGACTTAGAAGTATTGCAAAGCGATCGCCCGCGTGTCGAAGCAATTTTATCGCGAATGGTTTGGCTGTGGGGAGGGCATTGCTTCGGCGAACAATCAATGCATAATCTTTCCAACAGCGAACCAATTTACGATTGGCAAAAAGTTTTAGATTTTGCCCACCAACAAAACCTCACACCAGAAATTCTCGATATCGATTATTTACCTGCGGTCGTCAATCGATTATACACTCAAGAATCTGACGCCGTTTCAAGTCGCGCTACTCCTGAATATGTAGGCGTAGAACCTGCCCATTGGCATATTGAACTTTTTCAACTACAACCTATTGAAGGCGGCTACGAATTAAAAGAACCAAAACAACTCTGCAGTTGCCAAATCTGGACGAGTAAACCTTTTCTCAAACATATCGCCACCGGCGAGATAAAGTTTCCAGAAAAAAACTTGTGGCTGTCGCGTCCGCTTGACTTAACGATCCCTCCTTGGTCATCACCTGAAATTGCTGGGTATTAGTACACTATCGCACCAGCACTTAAGCAGATAGAATATATATAATGGATGTCTTTGGCTATTGTCATTACCTCGTTCACTCACACATCCCTATCGAGCTTGAGTAGTTTAACTCAAGAGCGTAACTACCATGATATTAAGTACCCATAAAGCTCATACTCTAGGAGACTGGGCATCGCTAGCAATTCAAAAGCATTTTGAGAAATTTCTCAAGCACGAAGCCAACGTCCTAAAAGACAAACATCCTGAAGACTTACACCAAATGCGTGTGGGGATGCGTCGATTACGCAGTGCGATAACAGGGTTTGCACCAGCAATTGATTTACCAAAACCCGCACAAGAAAAAAAAATCGGCAATATTGCTCGTATCTTAGGTGAATTACGCGACCTAGACGTATTGCGCGAAGCCTTAGAGAAAAAATATCAGCCGACTTTACCAGGAAAAGAAAAAAAGTCGCTCGATAAAGTCCTCACTCAACTAGATAAAAAACGTACTCAAGCATTTGCTCAAGTTAAAACAACTTTAGAAGGCGATGCTTATCAATCCCTCAAGCAGTCTTTAACAAAATGGCTTAAGCAACCCTCCTATCATAGAATTGCTCAAATGCCAATACAAGAAGTATTACCAGATTTACTTTCACCACAAGTCAGTCAACTACTCCTGCATCCTGGCTGGTTAGTCGGTACTGAAGTGAAAGATGGCGAAATTCATATTTTACAAGACCTCTCGCCAGCAATGGTAGAACAGCAACTTGCTGATGACGGTTCGCTGCTGCACGATTTACGCAAAGAAGCAAAACGTACTCGCTATCAAATGGAAGTCTTTAGTGACTTCTATGGCGACACTTACAATACTTATCTCGAAGAAGTTAAGCGCATTCAGAGCATATTAGGTCAAATTCAAGATAGCTTTATTTTGTCTGAATTTATGACCGATTCTTTGCGTTTAGAAATGAAAAGCCATCTACCCAACTTGGCGAACCAACTCACAGGCGCAAACTACCAATCATGGCAAGAGTGGCAAAGTATCCATCAGCGGTACTTGAATCCCGAAACTAGAACTAACTTTCGGGCAATGATTTTGCAACCAAATGCAGAAATCACTCAATCAGGCAAATTCGATGGCTAGCTTGGCGACTTCCTTCGCAGCTAGAAAAACAAAGTCCACCTGTGTGGACTTGCTAGCCCAACTCTAGGAGAAACTCTCAAAGTTCCTCTTGGATTATGCAGGGCTGATTCATTGACAGATCTCATTGTCCTTTTTCTACAATCAATGAATCAGCCCTGGGGGACGCAAGGGGGCTTCGCTTAGAACTGATTAGCAACTGAAGACTGAACGCTAATTTGCGTGTCATGAGTTACCGTTGATTCGTTAACCTGCTGAATTTCGTCTTTGATGGGGCGACGCACTTCAATCAAGCTAATAGCACGGTTCACACTCTCAGGCAGAATCACAACTAAACTACCTTCAGAAGCAATATCTAGTCCTTTATTGATTGCCGTTGTCTCGTCCAAAATGGACTCGTAAGGACAATCAGGCTTGACTTGCATTATCCCTTTAAGAATAAGTTCAGCAGCCGAACCACGCGATCGCCCACGAGTATCATCGTCTTCTTTGATAATAATGCGGTCGAATATGCCTGCGGAGAGTTTACCAAGCGTTATAAAATCTTCGTCGCGGCGATCGCCAGGACCACCAACAACACCAATTCTTTCGCCGGGCCAATTGCGGATAAAACTGCCAAGGGCTTCGTAGCTGTGCGGATTGTGCGCGTAGTCGATCAGCGCATGGTAGCGACCTAAATTAAATAAATTCATCCGCCCTGGCGTTTGATTAACCGAGGCTTTGAATGTATTTAACCCGGCGCGAATTTGCTCGATCGAGACTCCCTGGACAAATGCGGCTAAGCTTGCGGCTAACGCATTCGCAATCATAAACGGTGCTTTGCCTGCCATTGTCAGGGGAACATTCACCGCTTGTTCAATGCGTAATGTCCAATCACCTTTAAGAATTGATAAGTAGCCATTTTCATACACTGCTGCCAAACCGCCTTTTTGCGTATGCTGCTTGACAAGTTCGTTTTCAGGGTTCATTGTAAAGAAAGCTACTTGGGACTTGACGCGATCGCGCATCGCCGCAACGCGTGAGTCATCGGCATTGAGTACCGCATAACCATTCGGTAACACTGCTTCTGCGACAACACTTTTAAGGTGTGCCATTTGGTCGATTGTATCAATATCACCTATACCTAAGTGATCCGCCGCGACATTTAACACAACACCGACATTACTCGCATCAAACGCTAACCCAGAGCGTAAAATTCCGCCGCGTGCCGACTCTAACACCGCAACTTCTACAGTCGGGTCTTGTAGAATCAGTTGAGCGCTTTGCGGACCTGTATTATCACCTGGTTCAACTAAATAATCACCAATATATGTACCATCAGTTGTTGTGTAGCCAATTGTTTGACCAGTTTGTTTAAAAATATGCGCAAGTAGTCGCGTTGTTGTTGTTTTGCCATTTGTACCCGTCACCGCCAAGATGGGGATGCGGCTGGGTTTTTCGGGGGGAAAGAGCATATCCAGCACCGCACCCGCAACATTACGCGGAATCCCCCGACTAGGGCTAACGTGCATTCTAAATCCAGGGGCAGCATTCACTTCGACAATCACGCCATCGACTTCGCGCAAAGGACGTGTAATATCTGGGGTAACAATATCAATTCCGGCAATATCTAGACCAATAATTTGGGCGACACGCTGCGCTAGCCAGACGTTTTCGGGATGAATGTCATCAGTTCGGTCTACGGCAATTCCACCTGTACTTAGGTTTGCTGTCGCGCGCAGATAGCAAATTTCATCTTGAGGGAGTACTGTATCGAGCGTGTATCCTTGTCTTTCTAGAAGTTGATAGCTTGTGCGATCGAGTTCAATGCGGGTTAAAACATTATCGTGTCCTTCGCCGCGATTCGGGTCGCGATTCGTTTGGTCGATAAGTTCTTCAATCGTACTCACACCATCGCCAATAACGTGTGCTGGAACGCGTTCGGCGACCGCTACGACTTTGCCATCAACAACTAACACGCGATGGTCGCGACCTGTATAAAACCGTTCGACAATCACTGAGCGCGAAACATCTCTTGCTGCATCGTAAGCGGCTTCGGCTTCTTCCCAATTGCGAATATCAATTGTAATACCGCGCCCGTGATTACCGTCGAGGGGTTTGATGACGATTGGATAGCCGCCGACCTCTTCGATTGCCGTTTCGAGTTCGTCGAAGTAGCTGATAACTGTGCCTCTAGGAACGGGTACGCCTGCGTTGGCAAGAATGCGTTTCGTTCCTTCTTTGTCACAAGCAAGTTCTACGCCCAAAATTCCGGTGCGGGCTGTCATCGTTGCTTGGATGCGTTTTTGATGGACTCCATAGCCGAGTTGAATCAAAAAGCGCGTTCCTAAAGACATCCAAGGAATACCTCGCGCTTCAGCTTCTAGGACGATCGCATCGGTACTTGGTCCTAGGGCAGCATCGCGCTGCAATTCTCTAAGGTCTTCGAGGTCTTGCTCAAGCTCTTGGCGAAGATAATAGCCTTTGTTCACAATACTTTGGCATAGACGAACTGCGGCTCTAGCTGCATAACGCCCTGCTTGTTCTTCTTGGTACTCAAAAACGACTTGATACACACCAGGAGTTGCTGTTTCGCGCGTTCTACCAAAGCCTGCGGGCATTCCGGCTAGTTCTTGGAGTTCTAGGGCGACGTGTTCAACGATATGCCCCATCAGTGTACCTTCGCGTACGCGCATTAAAAAACCACCATGACAGCCAGGCGAACACAAATGTGATTCCAGACTTGGTAGCGCCGCGACTAATCCTTCGTAGAAACCTGGTATTTCGTTCGAGGGTTTCTCTGCTAAATCTTCTAGGTCTAATCGCATGACGATTAGTTTGTGTCGTCGAATACTCCAGTAATTAGGACCGCGTAAAGTCTGGATTTTGAGGATTCTCATGTGCGCTCTTGAATTCGCATCCAATATTCTAGTTTCCACTTGGGCTTGAGCAGGAAACTGTTCTCGGTGAACAGTTTGTCAGCTATATTTTTAGAGGGGTTGGAGATCTGAGGTCGGGGGTCAGGAAATTTAAAGCGTTTGTGCCTTATGTGACTTCCTTAATGATAGTTCTGTAGGAACCCAATTACTTTTGCAGATGACTGGTCGGTAAAATTTGGCGTTTGTGCAAGTGATAGCGATCGCCGTAGCTGAGGATATGCAACCGGAGATTGTGCAAACTTAACGGATCTGTCGCACTCACCTCGCTGTGATTTGTATGCGTTAATTCACCAGGATCGATGACTGTCACCGTACCTTTACCCATCACTTGTAAAGTGCCATCGTTTTCTACCAACGCGCAGGTATCTTCATCAATGCCAATTCCGAGGCGGTCTGGATAACACGCGATCGCGCTAATTAAGCGTGCCATGCGGTTGCGGTTTTGAAAATGCTGATCGACAATCAACTCAGGAATAATCCCTAAACCGGTTCCCAGGTCAACCAACGAGCGATTCGGCGATTCACCGCTGCCACCACCAGCAATCATATAATGTCCCATCACAGCGGCTCCAGCACTCGTTCCCGCGAGGGTTAATTCTTTGCGTTGGACGCGCTGGCGAATTGTTTCCATCGCCGGAGTATCAGCCAACACACCGCACAAGCGCAATTGATCCCCCCCCGTCCAAAAAACTCCGGTACAGGTGTCTAAGCACTTTTGGATGTCAGGATCTTCACATTGTTGGCGTTCGCGAATATCGAGTAACTCTACTTGCTTCGCCCCCATTTCTTCAAAGATACTCATGTATCTACTGCCAATAATGGCTGGTTCGCGCGAAGCCGAAGGAATAATCGCAATATGTGCATTCTGGGCACCAGCG
Organism: Chroogloeocystis siderophila 5.2 s.c.1; assembly: GCF_001904655.1. NCBI lineage: Bacteria > Bacillati > Cyanobacteriota > Cyanophyceae > Chroococcidiopsidales > Chroococcidiopsidaceae > Chroogloeocystis > Chroogloeocystis siderophila. The sequence continues at coordinate 125,433 of NZ_MRCC01000015.1, forward strand.
CGTAAAAAAAATGTTTGTAAGATCTCTCGTCCGTGAACTTTGTCTTCAGCACCGCCTATAATTAATACAGCGGTTGTGGTAGCTTGGGGCTTTCTCATTCCTAGCAACTGAGCTTCTAATTGCGCCATTCTGTGTCTTCCTCTCTTCAGCTTCAGGGATAAACCCGACCGCAACTCAATAACTTCAGATCGCGTGCGTGACCTGATTTTTTTGCTTAGCAGATTCCAGCGATTGCTCATTACCGCACCACAAATACGAAACACTCTGATAAGCAACTGCTTTGCTGAGGATTGCTCCAAAGCCGAGTAATTTTTGACCCTGAATCTTCAATAATAATCCGCAAGATGTGAAAATATTTAAACATAATTTAAGCAATTAGAAAAACTTTTAGCTCAGACACAAGTCACAGGCACAGGCGAGATGCCTATGTTACTAGCTACTAGTCGCTAACTACTGCTTCAGATTAACTGTTTCGCTTTTGAATTATTGTGCGATTTGATATAGTTACTCTATTTCCCGATTTTTTTAGCTCTGCCCTACAATCAGGATTGTTAGGGAAAGCTTTAGCGCGACAAATTGCTACAGTCAATTTAATCAACCCCCGCGATTTTACGACAGATAAGCATCACAAAGTTGATGACGAACCTTATGGCGGTGGTGTAGGAATGCTGATGAAGCCGGAACCTATCTTTGCGGCGATTGAATCTTTACCCGCTTTACCGCGACGGGAAGTTATTCTCATGACTCCCCAAGGGCAAACACTTAAGCAGCCTTTACTACAAGAATTAGCAACGAATTACGACCAACTAATCGTTATCTGCGGTCACTATGAAGGCGTTGATGAACGCGTACTGCATTTGGTGACGCGCGAGATTTCTTTAGGTGATTTTGTACTCACTGGAGGTGAAATTCCAGCGCTAGCATTAATTAACGGCGTTACGCGGTTACTTCCTGGAACCGTTGGGAAAGTTGAATCGCTCAAAGCCGAAAGTTTTGAAGCAGGATTATTAGACTATCCCCAATATACGCGTCCGGCAAAATTTCGGGAATGGAAAGTTCCTGATGTACTGCTTTCGGGAAACCATGAAAAAATAGCGCAGTGGCGATACGAACAACAAATTCAACGCACGCGCGATCGCCGCCCTGATTTATACGCTGAATGGTTAGAAAATACCAAATCGCAATCAGAATAGACAGGTAATGGGTAACCGAGTGATAACTTATGAATGCGATCGCTAAAGGTAATGGGTAATTGACAGTTGCCGATTACCCATTACCAACTGCGGTATCGTTAACTAAAAGAGGGCTTTTTTGTAACTGCAATGAACATTCGGATTGGCAATGGCTACGATATTCATCAACTCAGCTTTGATCGGCGTTTAATTTTGGGTGGTGTCGAAATTCCGCATGATCGCGGTTTACTTGGACATAGTGATGCTGATGTTCTTACCCACGCGATTATGGATGCGATGCTGGGTGCTTTGAGTTTAGGTGACATTGGGTTGTATTTTCCGCCAACAGATCCGCAGTGGAAAGGCGCAGATAGTTTAGTGTTACTTGCGAAAGTGAATCGATTAATCGGCGATCGCGGCTGGCAAATTGGTAATATTGACTCGGTTGTTGTCGCGGAACGTCCAAAGTTAAAACCGCATATTCAACAAATGCGATCACGGCTTGCAGAAGTTTTAGAAGTCCAACCCGAACAAATTGGCATCAAAGCAACAACAAACGAAAAATTAGGTCCTGTCGGTAGAGAAGAAGGTATCGCCGCGTATGCGGTAGCATTACTGCAACAAAGTTAGGGGTCAGAGGTCAGGGGTCGCTATGATAAATTTTATTGATGAATCACCTAAAAATATTCTCACCGCTAGAGCAAGGTTAGGCGAAGGACCTTGTTGGCATTTACAAAAGCAATTACTATACTGGGTTGATATTTATAATCACCGAGTCCACGAATTTAATTCAACAACAGGCGAACAAAAATTCTTTGATGTGGGCGAAGTTGTCGGCTGTATTGCACCCGCAAAAACAAATCGCTTGATTATGGCGCTGCGTCATCGCTTGGCTTTTTTAGATACGAGTAATGGTGAGGTGACACCGATTATTGATGTTGAAACCGAAAAGCCGTCGGATATTCGTCTGAATGATGGTAAGTGCGATCCGGCGGGGCGTTTTTGGTTTGGTTCCATGTCTACGAGTGGGTCTAGAGCGCGGTTATTTCGCTACGATCCTGATGGTTCGTTACACGTTGTCTTAACAGGGTTAACTGTATCAAATGGACTCGGATGGAGTCCGGATCAAAAAACGTTTTATTTAACTGATTCACCCACAAAAAAGATTTACGCTTTTGATTTTGATGTAGCTAGCGGCGATATTAACAATCAACGTGTATTTGCTGCAATTGATATTGATTCGGGTGTTCCTGATGGCTTAACAGTAGATCGCGACGGGTGCATTTGGTCAGCAATTTGGGATGGCTGGTGCGTTGTCAAATTCGATCCTACAGGAACAGAGATGGCGCGTATTTCTATGCCTGTGCAGCGCCCTACGTGTTGTGTTTTTGGTAATCAAGATTTAGCAACACTTTACATTACAACTGCGTCAGTCGGTTTGAGTGAAGAAGAAATTCAAAAAAGCTTCTATTCAGGAGACTTATTTAGCCTCGCTACGAATACTTCGGGTATGCCTACTTACGAATTTGCAGGGTAAAGGATGAACGCTATAGTCAAAGGTATTTTACGTCGGTGGATTGCCATTGGTTTGAGTTTTGTTTTGGCGATCGCACTTTCGGGTTGTAATCCTGCTAATTTTGAAACAGTAGCCGCACAAGTTCCCCAAATTGTCGTTAGTGTCCTCAGCGATCCGAAAACTTTTAACTATGCACTGAATCAAGAGTCCCCAAATATTTTTGGCTTGACCTACGACGGTTTAGTCACAGAGAATCCGCTGACTGGTGCAGTTGAACCAGCTTTAGCCGAATCGTGGGAGATTGCTGAAGATAACTTAAGAATTACCTTTACGTTACGCGAAGGATTAAGATGGTCTGACGGAGAACCATTAACTGCTGATGATGTAGATTTTACCTACAACAGCGTTTATCTTAACGAAGCGATTCCCACTGATACTAGAGATATTTTACGTATTGGTGAGAGTAGACAATTACCAAGCGTTCGTCAACTTGATGCGCGTCGAGTAGAATTTACCACCCCAGAACCTTTTGCACCTTTTTTACGGATTACAGGTTTACCTATTTTACCTGCTCATGCTTTGCGCGAAGCAGTCGAAACCAAAGATTCGCAGGGAAACCCTCGATTTTTAACAACATGGGGAGTTGATACACCACCACAGCAAATTATTGTGAATGGTCCTTATCAGCTTGAGGAATATGTCACTAGTCAGCGTGTTGTCTATCGACGTAATCCTTACTATTGGCGGCGAGATTTTCAAGGCAATCCACAACCTTATGTTGAACGGCTCATTTGGCAAATTGTAGAATCCACTGATACATCTTTGATTCAATTTCGTTCGCAAGGCTTAGATTCTGTCGGAGTGACACCTGAATACTTTTCACTCCTCAAACGTGAAGAAGATCGCGGCAGATTTACAATATACGAAGATGGTCCTGCACCTGGAACCAACTTTATCTCGTTCAACCTTAATAAAGGTCGCAGAAATGGTCGTCCATTAGTCGATCCAATCAAGTCGCGGTGGTTTAATTCTCCAGACTTTAGACGGGCAATCGCCTACGGAATTGATCGTCAACGGATGATTAATAATATCTTTCGCGGTTTGGGAGAATTGCAGAATTCCCCGATTTCTGTACAAAGTCCCTATTACCTGTCACCAGAGGAAGGACTAAAAGTATATGAATACGATCCTGATCGCGCAAGAGAATTACTCCGTCAAGCCGGATTTCAGTACAATAGTGCCGGACAGTTGCTTGATGCTGAGGGTAATCGCGTCCGCTTCTCATTAATTACAAACGCAGGTAATCGCATTCGAGAAGCAATGGGTGCACAAATTAAACAAGACTTGAGCCAAATTGGTATTCAGGTTGACTTTAATCCGATTGCTTTTAGCGTTTTAGTAGATCGCCTTTCAAATACGCTTGATTGGGATTGTCATTTATTAGGCTTTACTGGTGGGATTGAACCTAACGATGGCGCTAATATTTGGTCAGTTGAGGGTGGTTTGCACAGTTTCAACCAAACACCACCTCCAGGACAACCACCACTCGAAGGACGAGAAGTTGCAGACTGGGAACAGCAAATTTCCGATCTTTATATTGATGCAGCGCAGGAGTTAGACGAGTCACGACGCAAAGCAATTTATGCTGAAACTCAGCAATTAACGCAAGAATATTTACCGTTTATTTATCTTGTGAATCCTTTAGCCATGACAGCGGTACGCGATCGCATTCAAGGTGTTCAATATTCTGCCTTGGGTGGTGCTTTCTGGAACATTCACGAGCTTAGAATAGTAGACTAACGTGATGCTTGATGCTTAGCGACTGAAGTTGCGGCTTAGTTTACATCAGTCCACGCAGGTGGACTGATGTAAATAATCTATCTTGATAAAAACCTATGAAGATAGATTTTGTCTGTATAGCTGCGGTTTTAACCGCTAAGTGCCAATTGTTGCGCCAACTCAGTGTATTCAGGCGAATTTAATCGTTGCTGTGACACGGCTAAAACTTGCGTCATTTTCCCTTCAAGAAGTGCAGTGATGGCTAACCACAACCCTGGGAAAACGCGCGATCGCACGACACCTTCTTTATCCGGTTCGAGTTGTCGATATTCACCTTCAGATAACTCAAACCAATCAAGTTTATTTTCGTAGATTTGCCAGATGATATATTCTTGTACTCCATTACGACGATAAGCATTTTTCTGATCGTAAGTGCAGCAATTTCTACAATTAATTCGGGTGCGCCTTCGATGTAGTCATCGTCACTCAATTGCGCTTGTTCCCCTGCAACTGAATCGATAAACAACACTCCATCAGGCTGTGGGTTCGTTGTCTAAATCTAATCGCACTGTCGCGTTATCTCCTAACCTTACTCCTGGTGTAGCAATACGGTATGTCCACATCCAACCAATGAGATGACTATGAGGTTCAGCATGGTTTGTAAAACGCAACGGTGACGATGCACGATGCGCGGTTGAGTTTTGGCAGGACTCCAAATTCCAGTCAGCT